>JACUUY010000060.1 GCA_014859085.1 Caldifarciminota bacterium | reverse complement strand
TTTGGGCGTCGTATGGCTGACCAGAACCATCAGCAGAAATCCCACGATGATCCCGGGGATGAAACCGTGGATGCCAAAGGGCCGGCCTGCAAGCATCCACAAAAGCGCGGTCACGCAGCCCCCGACCATCGAAGCGACGCAGCCCCATTTTGTCGCACCCTTCCAGTAGATCCCGAAAAGGATGGGCCAGAGCGTGGTTGAAGCGATCACAGCCCAGGCAAACGCGGTCAACGTCAAAACCAATGCCGGTGGCCTCAAGGCGATTATCAGCGATGCAAAACCGATAACGACACTGCCGATCTTGCCCCAGAAAAGGCTCTTCTCCCTGGTCATCTGCCGGCGCACGCCCTTATTGATCAGGTCCTGGACCATGGAACTCGAGAGGATGATCAGGACCGATGAAAACGTCGA
Source organism: Caldifarciminota bacterium (assembly GCA_014859085.1). Classification (GTDB taxonomy): domain Bacteria; phylum Hydrothermota; class Tepidihabitantia; order SM23-42; family SM23-42; genus SM23-42. The sequence goes on along the minus strand of JACUUY010000060.1, from coordinate 13,247 downwards.
CATGCCGGCGGCAACGACGCCAGCCAGCACGACCGCCGCGCCAGATGGCGGGAGTATCGTCTTCACCAGGGTCGGGATCGCGAGGTCTGGATTCGCCAGCGAGGGGAAGAGCGTGCGCGCGATCGCGCCGTTGAAATAAGGCAGCAGCGCCAGGCACGTGCCGACCGTCGCGACGACCGTGCCGATCTTGAGTACCTTAAGATTCTTAATCGAGTAGAAACGCACCACGAGCTGGGGCATGCCCCAGACGCCAAAACTCACGATCAGCGCGTAGGAAATGAGCCCGGGCCAGCCCCAGATACCAGGGGTGTGCACGAGACCGGGATCGATCGATGCCAGAGATTGATTCACCGCGGCAATGCCGCCGACCTGCCGCACCGCGAACAGGGTAAGCACGATCAGACCGGCCCCCATGACCCACGCCTGGACAAAACTCGTCCAGACGACCGCAAGATAGCCGCCGATCGCAACGTAGAACAGAATGATGACGCACGAGATCAGCACGCCGTACGCATAGGGGATGTTCATGAGCACCTCAAAGATATGGCCCATGCCCTTGAGTATGCTGACGTTGTACACGATCATGAAAACGACGATGATAAGCGCCGAGAAGATACACGCGAAGTCCGACTGAAACCGCGCGCCGAGAAAACCCGGCACGGTCATCGTCTTCAGACGCTGGGTGAAGGTCCTGATCCTCGGCCCGAGCACAATCCATGCGACAGTGCAACCCAGAAGGACGTTGATCGCGCCGATCCACAGCGTCGACATGCCGTACATGTAACCGAAACCGCCGCCACCGACGATCACCACCGAACTGAAATAAGCCGCGACAAAAGACAAGGCAGTCACCCAGGGACCGATCTGACGGCCGCCGAGATAGAAATCCTCGACGCTCTTCGTTCTGCGGCCGGTCACAAAGCCGATGAGCACGAGCGCCCCAAGATACGCGAGGAGAATGAGCGAATAGATCAATGGTTCACTCATCTTTGTCTCCCGGTTTGAAGATCCAGATCGCCCAGATGACGCTGAACAAAATACAACCCAGGGCAACGATCCAGGCAAAGAACGTCAACCACGGCGTATTGAAAGGTCCCATGCTTTACCTCCCCGGGGGTCAGGCGTTTTTCGGATCTGTATGCCGCCCCGAATCAGACATTGCCCATTATAGACAACCAGTGCGGGGCGTCAAGCCTATGCTGCTACAGACCAAATCCGGTAGTTGCCCAATTTATTGGGCACTGTCTGATAAATCAGACGACTACGGACCGCCATCGGTAGTTGCCCGATTCATCGGGCTCTGTTTGTATGATCAAACGACGCGCCGCCGTTCCTACCCCGACCGCTTCAGCTTTCCCTTTTTCTTCGCGTAGTACTCGGCCTTATTGAAGACCAGCATGCCCAGCGGCACCAGGAGCAGTCCGGTCGCCAGCAGGAGCAGTATCGTCGGCATGAGCTGGTCAAACCCGGCGCCGTCGAGCAGCGCGGCGCGCATTGCGCGGAGCGTGTACGTTGCCGGCGATGCGTAACTCAGGGGCCGGATCCAGACCGGCAATACATCGATCTCATAGTAGACGCCGGATATCAGCAATAACGCTGCTTCCAGGATATGGGTCGCGTAGGCGCCCTTTTCCGTGGACAGCAAAGGCAGAACCGCCGCGACGAGCCCCAGGCCCACAAATGATAGTCCTGAAACGACCAGGATCACGAACAGGCCGGGCAGGTTAGCGCCTTTGATCGATATGCCAAAGAAGAGCACGACGATCGCCAGGATCAGGATGCTCCGGATCACGCCGTAGACGACTGCCCAGAGGCAATTGCCGATCAGGTGTATGAACCTGCTTATCGGCGCCATGAAGGTGTATTCGATCGTGCCCTCCCAGCGCTCCCACGCGATCGATTCGGATATCTCGTGAAAGAGGATCGAAAGAAAACCCCAAACCATCGCGCCGACCACGAGATAGACGACCATCTCTTTGCCTATGCGCGCGCCGATGAGGCCGATCGCCAGCGCATTTACCACGTTGTAGGAAATGAAAACCGCTTCCCACCCGATGTAGCGCCGCACCAATGCGAAGTTGCGCTCAACAAAAGCGATCGAACCGTAGGCCTGTGTCCTATAATTCATCTTCAACCTCCATCCATTCCTGTCCGGTCAGTTCGAGGAACACGTCCTCCAGATTAGGCTTCTTGTATTGAGCGAGCAGTTCGGCCGGACTGCCGACCGCAACAAACCGGCCGCCGATTATGATCGCCACCCGGTCACAGAGCGCTTCGGCTTCTTTCATGTCATGCGTGGTGAGAATGATCGTCAGGTCACTGCCCTCACGGCGCATTGATTCCCTGATATATTCCTGCACATCGCGCTTGGACCGCGGATCAAGGCCGGTCGTCGGCTCGTCCAGAAGCAGCAGCATCGGCGCCGTGAAGAACGCACGGGCAATGGCCACCTTCTGCTGCATGCCGCGCGACAGGTCTTCAAGGGGTTCGTACATGCGCTTCTCGGCAAAGCCGAGTTTTGCCAGGATTGCGGTCGACCGTTCTTTTGCGTCGCCCTTTTTCATTCCGTAGAGCCGCGCCGCATAGCGCAGATTCTCCCACGCCGAGATCCCCTTGAAGAATGCGGCGTCGACACTGACGCGGTTGATGACCCGGCGTACCTTGCCGTATTCGCGAACCACGTCATTCCCGAACACCTGGGCGCTTCCTCCATCGGGAATGAGCAGGGTCGAAAGAATACGGATCAGCGTACTCTTGCCCGAACCGTTGGGCCCGACGATACCGAAGATCTCGTTCTTGTTGACTGAAAAACTGATCCGGTCTATAGCCGATATCTTGCGGCCGTTCTTGCCGAACATCTTGATCAGTCCCTCACACTTAACAGCTTCCATACACCTCCTTCCTTACTTCGTGATCGATCACAGTGACAGATCTTTGTCCGCAGTAATACGAGATCTCGCCGTAGTCACTCTTGCCATCACCGTAATCGAGCTTCATAAAAGCAAAACGCCGTGGGGGAAGCCCACGGCGTTCGCACAACGAATTCGCTAACTCAGGCGGGCTTCGCCTCCAGAACAAAAGGGCGGCCAAGTGGATCGGCGCACGTCATCCCCTTGCTCCTGATATTCGCTCCATAGATTCTCATAGTTGGCATTATAATAAAAAAACACTCTTTGTCAAGATGGAACAGCACTGAGGCTCGGCCTTCTCCATGACCGATACCCTGCTCACTTGACAGCGTGAGCGCCCACCATATAATGATGTGATGAAGGCTAGGAACATGAAAGGATTTGTGCTTTCTGCACCGTTCCTGGTGTTCATGCTGGCCGTTGTGATCAGACTTCTTTACCTGCTCCAGTCCCTGCATACTGACCCGATGTTCCACCAACCCATTCTTGATTCCCTTATCCACCATGTTTGGGCGATGTCGATCGCGGCCGGCGACTGGATCGGCAATGAATCGTTCTTCCGCGCGCCCCTGTATCCCTATTTCCTCGGTCTGAGCTATACGGTCTTCGGCGTGAATTTCATCGTCCCGCGCGTGATCCAGATGATCATCGGCGCAGTGAATTGCGTTCTCACCCTGAAGATCGGCGAAACCCTCTTCAATAGAAAGATCGGGATCATTTCCGGCTTGGTTGCTGCCTTCTACCCTCTCTTCATTTACTTCGATAACGAATTGCTTATCCCAACGGTGCTGACCCTTCTGATTCTCGCCGGATTCTACATGACCTTGAAATACTCCAGGCAACGCGCGGGCCGGGGCAAGTGGTACCTCACGGGCATCGTGTGGGGATTGTCCGCCATCACGCGTCCCAACATACTCTTGTTCCTCTTCTTCCTTCCATTCTGGCTCAAAACCAAACTGAAGGAAAGATTTCTGTCCGCAGTTGCATTCGGCATCCTTGGCGTGTCGACCATTGTCCTGCCCGTAACGATCAGAAACTACGTTGTGAGTAAGGAATTCGTGCTGATCGCATGGCAGGGCGGCGTCAATTTTTACATCGGGAACAATCCTCTTTCTGATGGCAAGACCGCGATCGTCCCCGGCACCCGGAAATCATGGATCGGTGGATTCGAGGACGCCCGCCGGATCGCTGAGGAATCGGCCGGCAGAAAGCTTGCGAACTCAGAGGTTGACCGGTTCTGGATGAACAAAGGTCTCACATTCATCGCTGATGAACCAGGCAATGCCTTCGTTCTGTTCCTCAAGAAAGCATATCTCTTCTGGGGAGGGTATGAGATACCCAATAATCGTGATCTCTATTTCTTCACCCGGCCAACATTCCTGAAGTTCATATTCTTCAAGACTAGCTTTTTCCAATTCCCCTTCGGTGTATTGTTCCCGCTCGCTATTGTCGGCATCTATCTGGCACGCAAGCGAAAAGTCGACATATCCCTATTGTTTCTGTTCGTTGGTGCGTACTTTCTATCGTTCCTGCTCTTTTTCATATGCGCCCGTTACCGGGTGCCGATCACGCCGCTTCTCATTATTCTGGCGAGCTTTGCCGTTGTCGACACGATCGCGTGCGTGAGAAGACGCGAATCCATTTTGTATCAGTCCATGATCTTCATTGGAACACTGATATTCTTCAACGCCAACATTACCACGATAAAGGATAACCCTCAGCTCAACCATCTTACGCTCGGCTCACTGGAGTACCAGAAGAAGAACTATCAAACAGCCATCACTCACATAGAAAAATCATTGCCCCTTTACTCTAAGGATGTTGAGGTTCTGACAATGCTGGCCGACTGTTATCGCCGCACGGGCAAGCCATTGCAGGCACTCGATTGCTACCAAAAAGTGTTGGTGATCGAGCCCGGTACGCCGGAGATATATGAGAATATCGGGGCGCTCTACTTCAACCTGCGCCGGCTCGACGATGCAGAACTGTACTTCACCGAAGCCGCCAAAATCAACCCCGGATCCTTCGTATCATATGTCAATCTCGGACATATCTATCTGGTGCAGGAAGACTTAGGACAGGCACTCGCATACTACACAAAGGCCCTGGAAATAAGACCGAACCTGATCGATGCTCTTTATCATGCCGGGCTGGCGGAGTTCAAGCGCAAGAATCTCGCTGAAGCAGCTGGCTACTGGAAACGGATCCTGGCGGTCGATCCCGATCACCAGCCGGCCCTGCAAGGTCTCAAGGCCATCTCCGACCTGGGGTGATTGCCGACACTCTATCAAGGTACCCATCCCGTTTGCGCCGTGAAAGCCCTGTCCCACCATTACAGTTAGGGTACTAGCTCCCGGAGTATCTCCAATCCGCCTTAGGCGGGTGTGTCTCCAGCCGAAGGCGTTTCTTCAGTGAAACGTGGCTGCAAGTAAGGGTCTTGACAATAAAATATAGATGAATACAATAGACTTAAGTGTGGACATGACAAGCATTCGGGCTTGAACCGTGTCTAACACTAGAGGAGGAATCATGATACGAAAATTGTTCGTTGCAGTACTGATGGCCATGGTAATATTGGTAAGCCAGTGCTCTAAAGAGACCGACGAGGATGCGATCCTGTCCCTGATCGAGGCCGATACCGTCTGGTTCAACACGAATACTGAGGTTGACTCGACCTCGGGTAATGAAGACCAGGATACGGTGGTCGTGTGGTGGCGCGGCGTGCAGGACCATGATGACCCCATCATAGACATCCAGATAACCGGCGATTCGGCATGGGTTTCGTGGAGCCGGGGCAATTTCGGCCACTTCTACTCCCTGGCCCGCATCGACACGATGCCCTGGGTACTCTGGGACAAGAACCTGTCCGAGACCGCGCAGGTGCGGGCGATCTTCATGCGCACCGGCACTGAATCCGACGAGCACCGCGGCTGGGAACTGGACAAGATCTCTCTCGCCTACGGCGAATCAAATATTGTGAACACGGTCCAGATCGACAGCATCCGCATTGCGACATCGTCCGAGGCCATGGATGTCGTGATCAAAGACCCCCTGAACCTTTTTTCGATCTAACCAACCTCATCACGTTTCAGGCCGGCGAACCGGTGACCCTGACCCTCTACACGGATACCGCGGGCGGCCACGCATTCCTCCACACCTTCATCCTCGCCTGGCCGTTCTATGTACGCCTGCCGTTCGATAACTTGGGCGCCGGCGTCTATCAGGGGACATGGAACGCGCAGCTCGTGGCCATGCCGCGCTTCGCTATCTTCGATCTCATGCCGCACTCGACGATCTATACGCCAGACCAGCCCTACGACTTCAATGGCTGGCTGCTGCCGTATATGATCAGCCAGTAGGGCTACAAATACAAACAAAAAAGGGGAGCTCTGCTCCCCTTTTTCATTTCGCATCTCAGAACATGAAAAGTGGGATTCATAAAAATCAACAAAGTACAGCGCCTGGACGGGATCTGCGACGGGTTGGTTTTGTGGATAAATAGAGTGTGGATCTTCTTTATCGCTTCTATATCTTGAATGGCATTTTCAAGGGCACGGACTTGCTGATTTTCTTGAGCATCTCCCGGGCATAGACGAATTCCTTGAGCATTTTGTTCACGTCGGCAACGGTCGTGCCGCTGCCAGCGGCGATCCTTCGCTTGCGCGAACCGTCAATTAATTCGGGATGGGTCCTTTCGCGCCGCGTCATCGAATTTATCATTGCCTCCATTTTCCTGAATTGATTCTCATCGATGTCGGCTTCTTTCACACCGGGGATCATTGCCGCGATCTTGGACAGGGGACCCAATTTCTTCACCGCGCTCAATTGTTCATAAAAATCTTCGAGGTTCAACTCGCCCTGCATGACCTTCTTCTGCATCTTTGCCTGGTCGATCTGGGCTTCCGAGTCTTTGACCTTTTCGACCAGGCTGGCAACATCACCCATCCCTAAGATGCGCTGCGCAATGCGATCCGGATGGAACTCCTCCAATCCGTCCAGTTTCTCACTCGAGCCAATGAAATAGACCGGCACCCGGGCCACCCGGACAATCGAAAGCGCGGCACCGCCCCGGGCATCGCCGTCCATCTTGGTGAGTATCGCGCCGTCCAGTCCGATCCGGGAGCCGAAAAGGTCGGCTTGCTTGACGGCATCCTGCCCGCTCATTCCGTCCGCGACCAGGAGCCGGTAATCGGGCTTTAGCACCCGATGGATCTCATGCAATTCCTCGATGAGCGCATCGTCGATATGCAGGCGTCCCGCCGTGTCGACGATGACCACGCCGTATCCCTTATCATTTACCAGCTGTTTTGCCTTCTTCACCGTCGCGATCACACTGTCCTTCTCGAGCGGCACCATCGGCACGTTCGCCCGCTGGGCGAGCAGTTCAAGCTGCTGGACTGCGGCCGGCCGCTTCGTATCGGCGGGCACGAGCAGTGGATTCCGGTTACAGTACTTCAGCGCAAGTTTGGCCGCGGTCGTGGTCTTGCCTACACCCTGCAACCCGATCAGGCTGAAAACGGTACAGCCGTCTGCCTTGAGTTCGACCTGCCTCGTCTTCGAACCCAGCAGGTCGACCAATTCTTCGTAAACCGCCCTGATGACCAGGTCACCGGGCTTCAGGCTCTTGGAGAGGTCGAGCCCTTTCGTCTTCTCGCTGAGCCGTCCAATGAAATCCTTGACCACCTGGTAGTTGACGTCGGCTTCAAGGAGCGATATTCTTATTTCCTTGTATATGCTGTCGAGTTCCTGATTCGTGATCCGGCCGTAGCCCAGGATCTTCCGCTTGACGAGTTGAAAACGGTCTATCAGGCCGTCGAACATCTCAACCCTTCGATCGCTTTTTGATAATCATCCGCCTTGAAGACCGCTGCCCCGGCCACGACGATGTCGGCGCCGGCCCGGCAGACCAGAGCGGCGTTCTCAGCGTTGATCCCGCCGTCGACCTCGACCTGACAGGACAGGCTGTGCGTTGTGATCCAATTCTTTGCCGCCTCGATCTTGGGCAGCACTTCCGGCATGAATTTCTGACCGTAAAAGCCGGGGTTCACGGTCATGATCAGCACGTAATCGAGGTGTTCAACGAATCTCTGAACTGCTTCAAAAGGCGTTGCCGGGTTTATAGCCAGACCCGGCCTGACCTGCTGTTGCCTGATATGTTCAATGCAGTCCCGGGGATGGTCGGTCGCCTCGCAATGGAAAGACAGCCAATCCAGTCCGGCCGCGATGAACTGCCTCATGTAGTTCTCCGGTTTCGTGATCATGAGGTGGGCGTCAAGCTCAAGCCGGGTCACGTCGTTGATCGCCTCGACAACCATCGGCCCGAACGTGATGTTGGGCACGAATACGCCATCCATCACATCGAGATGGAGTAGATCGGCGCCGGCTCTTTCTACACTCTTTATTTCTTTCTGGAAATCGCTGAATTTTGCGGCAATGATCGAAGGCGCGACTTTCACTTAATGACCATGATGTTGACGGTGTCTCCGCTGTTCACGATGCGGTCTGGCTCCGGGTTCTGAATGATGACCGTCCCCCTTGTGCCGCTTCCCTGGATCTCCTCGATCGCGCCGAGAACCAGGCCCATCCGTTGTAGGATGAGCTGAGCCTGGCTCAGTTGCTGGCCTACAAGGTTCGGTATCCTCAGGATCAAACCCTTGCTCACAATCAGGACCACGCCGTCGCCCTTGCTCACTTCGGTCTCGGCTTCGGGCACGGTGCCGATGATCTTGCCAAGCCCGATCGAATCCGAAAACACTGAGTCGACCCGCGTGACGACCAGTCCGATCCTGCTGATGATCGAAAGACCCTGCTCGTAACCGATCCCGGCGAGGAATGGCACGCTCACCGTCTCGGCACCGAGGCTGACGGTCAGGTTGATGATCCTCTTCTTCTTTACCTGCGCGTCGGGAAGCGGGTCCTGGACGATCACGTAGCCCTCGTCGATTATCCGGTCGAACCTGCGCTCGACGACCACGCCGTCGAGACCGGCAGCCCTGAGCATCTCAACCGCCGTATCGAGGGGTTGATTGCAGACGTTCGGTACTGCGATCTCCTCGCCCCTCCCGACCAACAGAGGCATGAGCAGGAAATTTGCCACGATCAGACCCACGACAAAAAAAGCAATGATGATCGCGGCGTAGACCAGAATCCTTCTCATTCGAGAACCGTCGCCACGACAAGATCGATCACCGACCCCTTTGCCGCTTGTTGGCCGGCAGCCGGGGTCTGCCTCATCACGATGCCGACATTGATCTCCGTACTGACTTCGTACCGGATATTACCGACGGCGAGACCATTCTCTTCGATGAGCCGTTTCGCCGCCGACAGAGCCCGGCCCGTGACTCTCGGCACTTCGACGTTCTTAGGACCGAGGCTGAGCAACACGGCGATCTTTTCACCGCGGCCCAGTCTTGCGCCGGCGGCCGGGTTTGTGGAAATAATCCTGTCCTTTTCGATCGCGCCGCTCTCCTCACTCGTTACTTCGCCGATATTCAAACCCAGCTCTGTCAACCGTACCGTGGCTTCGCTCAGACTCTGATTGCGCAAATCCGGCATTGTCACGTGACTCGATCCCTTGGACATGAAGACCGTAACCGGCGCCTTGCTCCTGACGACTGACCCGGGCATTGGTGTCTGACGGGAAACCATGCCCGGAACCACTTCTTCGTTCTCCTCTTCCCCGCCGACAACGAGAAACAAGTCCCGCGATTCGGCGATCAACCGCGCCTGTTCCTGGTTTGATCCAACCAGGTCAGGTACGACCCGGTCAGCGCCGATCCTGGTAAGGGGAAGCACAAAGATGAAGAGCAAACAAACCACAATGGACGTGAAAAGCGAAACTAAGAAGGAAAACAGGAATATCCTTGCGCCGCTATAATACATACCTCTCCTTTCTCATCAACGCAACACGCTCGGGTCCGAACAAAACCCCGGAGAGGGCGGGATTTGAACCCGCGATCCGCCTCTCGGCGGATACACGATTTCCAGTCGTGCTCCTTGGGCCGCTCGGACACCTCTCCATCATACCTTTTTCAAGTGGGGATGCAGGAGGCGGACTATCCCTCCTTGGAATTCTTCGATTCCTTGGGCTCGTCCTTTTCCTGTTCTAAAGGCTTATCGATCTCGCTCAGGCCCTTCTTGAACTCCTTGATGCCTTTGCCCAGACCACGCGCCAGTTCCGGGATCCTCTTCGCACCGAACAGCAATAAGGCAATAAGCAAGATCAGTAGAATTTCCTGCCAGCCAATGTTCATAATAACCTCTCTCCAAAAATTATAATGAAATACCCGTCAATGTCAACCATAATATGGTTTCGGATGCGCCGACCCGGCGCGCGGCACCGGATCCAGCGAACGATGGATCGCCGACCAAGCCCAATCCCAAACCTATTGACATTGCATTCGCCTTGGCTATAATTCACAGAAATCAAGGAGGTGAGGTGACTAATCTACATTTCAATTACAAAGATGTATTCAGAGCCGGAAGACTTGGTTTCAGCGCGAAGAAAATCTGGCTTGCCTTTCTCGGTCTTCTGATCGCTCATGTCGGATATGGCATACTGTCATATCTCGCTTACATCATTGGCGGTATCGAAATCGGCGAGGTGTGGGAAATCTACCGCTTCCTGCCCATGTACCCGACCGGACTACCCTGGTTCTCCTGGCTGATCTGGATCATTGCGTTCCTGTGGTATCTCTTCATCTCACTGATCGCCGGTGTCGCAATATCAAAGGTTACCTATGAGCAGCTCAAGGGTGATGAGTTCTTTGAAATAAAGGAAGCGATCAAATTCGCCCTGAAAAGCGGCAAGTCCGCGGTCCTCGCGCCCGTGGTGCTGGTGCTCTTCATGGTCGCCCTGATCATCATGGGCATCGTCCTCGCCCTCATAACCTGGGTTCCGTATTTTGGTCAATTCTTCTTTGCGGTCATGTCGATACTCGCATTTGCGGTATGCCTCTTCATCATCTACCTCATGATCGTCACGGTCGTCTCTTTGATCATCGGGCCCTCGATCGTCGGCGAAACCGGCAATGACACCTTTGATACGCTCTTTGAATCCTTTTCGGTCGTCAATGACCAGCCATGGCGGTTTATTGTCTACGAGTTCCTGCTCTTTATGGTGATGCTTGTCGGCGTGGGATTGCTCGGCTACTTCTCGGCCAAGGCGATCTTCCTGGGCAACGAAGTGATCGGCCTCATTGTGCCGCCCGAGAAGCTGGGCAACCTGCTGAGCAATGCCGCCTATTACGTCAGGATCACGATTCCGCCGGTATTCCCCGATTCATGGCATACCCTCTTTGCCGGCTATGCCGAATCGATCGGCATGCCCAACCTCCTTTATCCACCCGCCTACCTGCCGCCCTATGAATCATGGACCGGAGTGATCACCTCCTTCCTTCTTGGTTTGGTGTACTATTTCATCGTTCTTTTTGTGAAAGCGCTCGGTGTCGCGATACTCTGGGCGGGCAACACCGTGATCTTCACGGTGCTTGTCAAGAAGAAGGATGACAAGAATCTGCTCGAGATAAAAGAGGAACCCCTTGAGGAAGAAAAGAAGGAAGAGAAAAAGGAAGAAGAAAAGCCAGCGGCGGCAAAGAAACCGAAACCAGTAAGAAAGAAAACCGCAAGATCGAAGTAGGACAGAGGAAAAGCAGCATTCACGCCAGGCAGGGTAACCACTCCCTGCCTGGCGTACTGTCACAGTAAGACACCTATAAGAGGATATGTAATGAAAGCCGGCTACGTGACCATTATCGGCAAGCCCAATGTCGGCAAGTCAACCCTGCTCAACGGGTTGCTCGGGACAAAGATATCAGCCGTGACCTCAAAACCCCAGACCACCCGGAACCGTATTCTGGGCATTCTCACTGAAGGTGCGTGCCAGGCTTGCTTCCTCGACACACCGGGCATCATCCACCCCGAGTACGAACTGCAGGAACAGATGGTGAAACAGATCAGAAACGCGGTTGCCGACGCCGACGTATTGATCCTAATGATCGATCCCTGGTTCAAGGACGATCGCGTCCACCAGCAGTTCCTTGAAATCGCGCACAACGTGCCAAGGATCACGGTCATCAACAAGATTGACCTGGTTGCGAGAAACGAGCTGCTACCTTTGATTAACCGGCTCAGCCAGACACAAGCCGCAGAGATCATCCCGGTATCGGCATTGAAGGGCGCCGGCATCCAAGAACTCAAGCAGGCGATATTTGCCAGGCTACCGGACGGCGACTTCATCTATCCCGAGGATGAAGTGTCCGACGCTCCGGAGCGGTTCTTCGTGGCCGATTTCATCCGCGAAAAGATCTTCGAAACCTTCAAAGAAGAGATCCCGTATGCCAGTTGTGTCGTGATCGATGAATTCAAGGAGCGCGAAAAGGGCAAGGATTATATCCGCGCGGTGATCTACGTTGAACGGGCATCGCAGAAGGCTATCCTGATCGGCAAGGGAGGCGCCGCATTGAAAACGATCGGGGAACGCGCGCGCCGCGAGATCGAGTCCTTCCTGGGACGCAAGGTGTATCTCGAGTTGTGGGTAAAGGTTAAAGAAAAATGGAGGAAGGACAAGAAGTTTCTCAAAGAACTCGGTTATTGAAAGGCAACTTACTGCATCCGGGGAGGCAAGATGGAGATAAAGAAAATCAAGGTCGAAGTGCCCGAAGGGATCAACATGATCTGCGGGCAGACGCACTTCATAAAAACCGCCGAGGACCTCTATGAGGCCCTGGTAAATTCCTCGGCCCAGATAAAATTCGGACTCGCTTTCTGCGAAGCATCAGGACCATGTCTCGTGCGCTCTGAAGGCAATGATCCCGAGCTCATCGCGCTGGCACAATCTAAAGCTCTGGAGACCGCGGCCGGACATTTCTTCATTATATTTATCAGGAACGCGTACCCGATCAATGTCCTCAATGCGGTCAAATCGTGCCCGGAGGTCGTGAATATATTCTGCGCCACGGCAAATCCGGTGGAGGTTTTGCTCGTTGAAGACGAGCAGGGCCGGGGCGTGATCGGCGTCATCGACGGCTCAGCGCCGAAAGGGATCGAGGATGAAGACGCCCGCAAGGAGCGCCATGCATTCCTCAGAAAGATCGGCTACAAGCTGTAACCCCCTGCCCTGAGGCGAGACTGACGCGACGGGCAACTGCGTTGAATTTCGAATTTGTTCAATATACAAGACGGACATAAACGACCAATCAAGCAGGCGGAGTAGAGCCTTCAGGCACGTTTGCCGAATTCACTGCAATAATACCTCCTTCTCGGTCTTTGTATACCCTTCGGCTTCGAGCCGCACAAAATAAACTCCTGCCGCAAGATCCCCGACAACTATCGCCCGTT
>JACUUY010000215.1 GCA_014859085.1 Caldifarciminota bacterium | reverse complement strand
CTTGATTCTGCTTCATTGTCTGCTACAGTTAGACGCACTTCAGGTTTCTGGTCGGAATGCATGGCGATCGATTCCACACCAACCGGCGATTGGCTGACCGATCCATATCCCATTAACCAAAGGGCTGCTTATGAAAAACAGTAATGTGATGACGTATGTCGCAACCGGTTGCGTTGTGGTGGTGGTCGTGGTTTTTGCGACCTTGATTTACGAATCGAGGGCACTTTCGTATCTATCCTCCGATCCGAAAGTATGCATAACCTGCCATACCATGAATACACACTATGCCACATGGCAGCACAGCTCGCACCGGGAGCAAGCCGGTTGTGTTGATTGTCACCTTCCGCGTGATTCTTTCGTCAAAAAAATGTTCGCTAAATCGATCGACGGCTATAACCATTCGGTAGCTATGACCTTTGTAACCTATGGCAAGAACCTGCGCGTTACTCCGAATGCCGCAGAGCGGATTCAGAACAACTGTATCTCATGCCATCAGGAGGCGGTATCACTGATGTTTGAAAACAGTGAACGCTACGCCAGATTCGATGATGTCGTGAGTATGGGGCGGCGCTGTTGGGACTGCCACCGCATGGTCCCTCACGGGCGTCCGAAAAGTCTGTTGTCAGCGCCGGATACCCTGGGCGTGAAGGAATTCAAAAATCTTTAGCCAGATCATTTTCAGGAGAGGAATGTATGAAAAAATCGATCGTTGTAATCGTTGTGTCTGTGGTTGCCACTGTGCTGATGCTGTCTCTCCTCGGTTCTATCTGGGGGAATAAAGCAGACCAGGCGATGATTAATACCGTGCCCGAGATCAAAGAGCTTGATCCAAGAAGTTCCGAGTGGGGCAAGTATTTTCCGCGCCAGTACGATTCCTATATGGCAACGCAGAAGAGCGACGATATTAAGGACATCCTGAAAAAAGACCCTAATCTGGTGGTGTTGTGGGCCGGGTACGGCTTCTCCAAGGATTATAATGAGCCGCGCGGGCACTTTTATATGCTCGAAGACAACATCAACACCCTGCGTACCGGCGCACCGGTGGATGAGAATACCGGCCCTATGCCTACTGCTTGCTGGACGTGTAAATCCCCCGATGTTCCGCGCCTGATGAAAGAAAAGGGCGATCTGGATTTCTTCACCGGCAAATGGGCGCGCTGGGGGGATGAGATTGTCAATCCTGTTGGCTGTGCCGACTGTCACGACAATAAGACCATGCAACTCAGCGTAAAGCGTGATTTCCTTGCACGGGCGCTGAATGCGGAAGGAAGCGAGCCATTTGACCAGGCAACCCATCAGGATATGCGCACTCTGGTATGTGTACAGTGTCATGCGGAATACTACTTCAAAAAGACCGAATGGGAAGATCCCGATGGCACACAGCAGACTGCCGCTGTCGTGACCTTCCCTTGGGATAACGGTCTGTCCGTCGAGGATATTGAACAGTACTACGATGAACGCAAATTTTCTGATTGGACGCATAAATTAAGCAAAGCTCCGATGCTGAAAGCGCAGCACCCCGGCTACGAGACTTTCAAAACCGGCATCCACGGGCAGAACAACCTCGCCTGTGCCGACTGTCATATGCCTTATGTCCGTGAAGGTTCGGTGAAATACTCCAATCACAAGATCGGCAGCCCGTTGGCGAACATCAGCAACACCTGCCTCACTTGTCATGGTGAGAGTGAAGAGCAGTTCAAGCAGATTGTAGCGCGCAAGCTGGAGCGCAAAGAGGGGTTGGCGGCGAGCGCAACCGATATCCTCGCCAAGGCACACTTTGAAGCCGCCAAGGCGTGGGAACTCGGGGCTAACGAAGCGGAGATGGAACCTGCACTCATGGATATTCGCCACGGCCAGTGGCGCTGGGATTTTGCAGTTGCTGCTCACGGTGGATTTTTCCATGCCCCGGAAGAGACCTTGCGCATCCTGGGAACTGCTATCGACAAAGGGCATGATGCGCGACTGAAGCTCCGCATCATCCTGGCGAAGTACGGGGCAACTGAGTATGAAGGTCCGGTTTTCTCCAGTAAAGAAGAAGCTCAGGAGCTGGTCGGTCTGCAGATGGAAAAGCTGGTGGATGAGAAGATCACTTTCCTGAACACCCTGCGTGAAAAGTGGATTCAGAATGCTGCAACCTCCGGTAAAAATATCTACGATCCTAAAGCCGAGGTGAAGGAATTCAAGGTTTCATACCGCGACGAAAATTAAAACGTCTATAATATTGAACCGCACCACTAACCGCCCTGGATACTGCGCGCATCCAGGGCGGTTGCTGTTAAGCACGCAGTCTGTCG
>JACUUY010000059.1 GCA_014859085.1 Caldifarciminota bacterium | reverse complement strand
ATAATAAATGTTGAAGACCCTTCAAACCCCTATGAAGAAGGATTTTATGATACTCCAGGCTGCGCTTTTGATGTTTGTGTAATTGATAACTTTGCTTACATTGCAGATGGGCTTGATGGTCTGCGTATCATTAATGTTTCCGACCCCTGCAATCCATATGAAATCGGATTTTACAATACCCCACTAGGAGCAATTGGTGTATTTGTTGCTGGGTGTTATGCCTATATTGCGGATCAGTCTAGTGGTCTGCGAATCATCAATATTTCCGAACCTTCCAACCCTTATGAGCAAGGATTCTATGACACGCCTGGCTCTGCTTGGGGAGTTTATGTTAAGGGTAACTACGCATACATCGCAGATCAACCGGCAGGCCTTCGGATTATCAATATATCTGATCCTTCTAACCCTTATGAGCAAGGATATTACGACACCCCTGGCTGGGCTAATGGTGTTTATGTTGCTGGTGATTATGCATATGTCGCCGATAGTGCAATAGGTGGCCTTCGAGTTATTGATGTTTCCGACCCCTCATTTCCTTAATGAAGTGGGTTTTTACGATACCCCTGGCTCTGCAGCTGCCGTTTATGTTATTGCAGATTATGCATATGCTGCGGACTCCTGGACAGGACTTCAAATTTATAGATACGTACCAGAGGGAGGATTCTGGACCGATGACCCATTGGCCTTGGCCTACAATGGTAACCGGCATTTTGTGCGGAAACCGAATAGTGGCGAACTGCATTTAGTTTACACTGACCAAGATGGGATAATCTATCGTTATTCTTCTGATGGCGGTATCAATTGGGATGAGCCAAAAATCCTCGGTGCTGGTGAATTCCCGGCCATTTGTTTTGATCTTGAATGGAATCCCTGTGTTACCTGGACCGATGGGACAGATCTCTATTTTGCCCGAAGGGGTCCTGGTTCTGGGTGGTTGCAAACAACATATCCATTCACTGCTTTGCCTTCTCATCCTTCTATCGCGGTTATCCCTTCAGATGCAGAACCGTATCCAGATACAGTGCACATCATCTTCAGGCTCTTGGACAATGCTTCGCTCAACTCGATCAGTGAGCTATATTTTCCGATCACCAATCCACTGAATTACAGGACAAGGACCGTTGAGGCCAGTTCTGGCGCAAATATGATTGTCCTTGATTTCCCATCGGTGGTCAGGGATTTTAGAAATACCTTACATGCAACCTGGATGCATGGCGATACAATCTGGTATGGCACAAGGGCAAGGAGACAGGCAAACTGGAATGTGTGGGGTGATGCTTTTGACCCTGAAGGACATCAATCTGCCCATCCCTTTGTTGAGACCTATGGCGATTCAATCTTCGTGGTCTGGCAAAATGAGGCCGACGAGGAGGTCTACAGAGGTGCGAGGCATTTGCAGAATATTACATTTCCAAACTGGGACAATCTTTCCCAGACGCCGGCAATTCCATTCGTTTACCCGGTTAATGCCTCTGGTCTGGTAACGACCTTTGTCGATAAATCATCTCCTACTTCTGAATACGACATTTTCTGGAAAACCTATCCTGGGCAACCACTCCATAATCTCAGCAATACCCCTTCTGTAAGATCGATCTTTCCCCATATCTCACTCCGGATAACCGAAGACCCGTCTACTCAATATACTGTATGGCTCGAAGGAAATGAGGCTCCTTATGAGATTAAATGCGCCCGAACGACGATTAATCCTGCGCTACCACCTGCTTACTTCACCTCAATTGCTGGTTTTGAAATTCCTTCAATGCATCTGGTTGCAAGAGATTCCTTTATTTCTGCCTGGCAGATTCCGGTGGATGTGGGTTATGAGTCTGTTGCCTATCAATTTCCCCTTGAGCCTGATTACCGCTATAAACTAAGGGCAATTGCCTATCACCAGAACCCAGATAAGTGGAAGATAAAGGTGATGATTGATGAAGAGGAAATTGGTGAGATAGAGTATTATGGTTATGAGCCTGAGACCCTGGAACTCTGGATTCCTGAGGGGTTTTATGCAGATAGCGTAATTGATGTTATCTTTGAGTGTGATGATGGTGATTTTGCTTCTATTGGTCCAATCTTTATCTATCGTTATGAATATGGATCGGGTGGAGGTGGCCAAGGTGGCGGTCCAATGGCGCAACAGGGTCAGTCCTTAGAGCGTGGTGCTATCACATTTTCACCTAATCCATTTATTACGACCTTAAGCATCAGATTCCAGGGCCAGGTAGGAGCAAGATTCAGCATCAAGGCTTATGATGTTGCTGGCCGATTAGTAAAGAATATCTATGAAGGGATGATAAACAGTAGTCGCGTAGTGCGTTGGTGTGGTGATGATGAAAAGGGTAGAACGGCATCACAGGGTATCTACTTTTTGAGGATTGAAAATCTAGAGACCAAGGAATCGATTATTCAAAAGGCACTCAGAGTGGAATAAGACTATAATGCCGGAGAGAGGATTTCTCTCCCCGGTTACGTTCGATGAAAGGAAAGGTTATGGTGTTATGGTTTTTTGAGATTACAACCATTTGCCGGTAAATGGGTATGGCCGGACTTTTATTATTCTTATTGTTTTCGGGTTTTCACCAGGTGGGGTATATACCAAGAGGTCGTGAGAGTGCCGGCAGAATGTTGTTAGGGGACACGGATCGTAATGGGTTATTAGAGATAATTTTTGTTAGCCGAGAGGATTTTTATTATAAAGTTTTATGGTTTTACGAACAAGAGGGTGCTACCCTTTTTGATTTTGCAGTCAGTGATAGTATGATAATTCACAATGACACACTTGATCTTTACTTATGGGAGGTCGGTGATTTTGATTTGGATGGATTATATGATTTAGCTTTTTATTATGGAAGATGGCCTGGTCCTACTAATGGCATTGCAGTTTACGAATCCCCTGATTCTTTTTCCTATCCAACTCAGGAAGTGTGGCGGGATACGGTAGGGCCACCATTAGTTTTACCTATATGTGTTTATGATATTGACCAAGATGGTTTACCAGACATTGTGAAGGACAGAGCAACTCCGCATGGATATCTCGGTATTTATGAATCAATAGGCGATAACCAGTATGATTTAATTTTCGCAGATAATCCTGATACATCGGGTTATGATGCACCTGCTTCTACCATTGCCTTTGGAGATTTTGATCTGGATGGAAAGATTGAGTTTGTGATGGGTGGTATGAGTGCTGGTGCACTTGGCGCAACTTACTGGATCTACGAGAGCCCAGCAGATAACACCTATGAGCGAATCATTCAAGGGTATGTTTCAACAAAAAACATCAAAGACTGTTTCTCCGTCCCTGATGCCGATGGCGACGGCAAGATGGAGTTTGTGGTCAAGGGGTTTGTCGTGCCGACCGCAAGAATTCATGCCTTTATCTTTGAGGCAACGGGTGATAATACCTACGAGATTATCAAATCCTTTGATCTTTTTGGTGGGCATAACAGTTATTATGGTGGTTATTCAGAGGCGGGAGATGTGGATGGTGATGGTATTCCTGAGATTGTGCTTGAGGCCTGTCAGAGTGTCTTTATCATCAAATCTGCGGGTAATGACAGTTTCTATGTCTGGGATACTTTGCCGGGCAATGATGGTGGTTCTTCGATTGCCATATATGATATTGATGGCAATGGTCTGGCTGAGATCATCATCTCCGGTAATAATCAGACCAGGATTTACGAGTATGTGGTGGGCATTACCGAGGCGACCGAAAAGGTTATACAAGGGTCTGGTTTAACGATCTATCCTAATCCATTCTATGATAAGACAATGATTAGATCTATGATACCCGATGCCGGATTCGTGATCGAAAGCATTTCTTTGAAAATTTATGACATTTCAGGTCGGGTTGTTAAAGATTTGACCAATAATCTTGCGCCCCATACTCTGCATCATACATCTGAACTGTTATGGGATGGTAAAGATGAAAACCGCAGGCAATTACCCAATGGTGTCTATTTTGTGCGATTAGAATCGCCCAGTCAACGTATAACCGAGAAGGTTGTAAAATTGAAATAGATTAAATCATGAGCGTGCCGACAAGTGGAAGGTGAAACTTAACATTGATGGAGAAGAGGTTGGAGAAATCGAATATGACCCTTATGAGCCTGAGACCCTGGAACTCTGGATTCCTGAGGGGTTTTATGCCGATAGTATCATCAATGCGGTCTTTGAGCGTGACGATGGTGATTTTGCCGCAGTTGGTCCAATCTTTATCTATCGTTATGAATATGGATCGGGTGGAGGTGGCCAAGGTGGCGGTCCAATGGCGCAACAGGGTCAGTCCTTAG
This sequence comes from Caldifarciminota bacterium, assembly GCA_014859085.1. GTDB lineage: Bacteria > Hydrothermota > Tepidihabitantia > SM23-42 > SM23-42 > SM23-42. Next base: position 9,776 of record JACUUY010000059.1, on the reverse strand, counting down.
AGCGTGGTGCTATCACATTTTCACCTAATCCATTTATTACGACCTTAAGCATCAGATTCCAGGGCCAGGTAGGAGCAAGATTCAGCATCAAGGCTTATGATGTTGCTGGCCGATTAGTAAAGAATATCTATGAAGGGATGATAAACAGTAGTCGCGTAGTGCGTTGGTGTGGTGATGATGAAAAGGGTAGAACGGCATCACAGGGTATCTACTTTTTGAGGATTGAAAATCTAGAGACCAAGGAATCGATTATTCAAAAGGCACTCAGAGTGGAATAAGACTATAATGCCGGAGAGAGGATTTCTCTCCCCGGTTACGTTCGATGAAAGGAAAGGTTATGGTGTTATGGTTTTTTGAGATTACAACCATTTGCCGGTAAATGGGTATGGCCGGACTTTTATTATTCTTATTGTTTTCGGGTTTTCACCAGGTGGGGTATATACCAAGAGGTCGTGAGAGTGCCGGCAGAATGTTGTTAGGGGACACGGATCGTAATGGGTTATTAGAGATAATTTTTGTTAGCCGAGAGGATTTTTATTATAAAGTTTTATGGTTTTACGAACAAGAGGGTGCTACCCTTTTTGATTTTGCAGTCAGTGATAGTATGATAATTCACAATGACACACTTGATCTTTACTTATGGGAGGTCGGTGATTTTGATTTGGATGGATTATATGATTTAGCTTTTTATTATGGAAGATGGCCTGGTCCTACTAATGGCATTGCAGTTTACGAATCCCCTGATTCTTTTTCCTATCCCACCCAGGAGGTGTGGCGGGATACGATAGGCTTTCCATTAGTTATACCTATTTGTGTCTATGATATAGACAGTGATGGAATCCCGGAGATTGTTAACGGCAATGGAAACGAGGCCACCGATTTCAATATTTTTGAGTCGACCGGCGATAATTCTTATGAACTTATCTATACCGGCTATCCTCCTTTTTCTTGTGCTTCCACTTTTGCTTTTGGAGATTTTGATTCTGACAATGCCAATGAGTTTGTTTTTGGGGGCCTTAGTGGTTGGTATGCAGTATATGAATGTAATGGTAATAATTCTTATGTAGAAATTTTTACCCAGCTGCTTCCCACGCGTAACATCATAGACTGTTTCTCGGTTCCTGATGCAGATGGTGATAGTAAGTTAGAGTTTGTGGTCAAAGGTTATTGGTGGGGAAGTCAGATCAATGCCTATATCTTTGAGGCAACTGGTGATAATACCTATGAAATCATCAAAACCTTTGATTTTCCGTGTGCCCCTTATTCTGGTGGTTATTCTGCGGCGGGCGATGTGGATGGTGATGAGATTCCTGAGATTGTGCTTGAAGCTTGTCAGAATATTTACATTATCAAATCTGCGGGCAATGATTCTTTTTATGTCTGGGAGACCTTGCCGGGCAATGATGGTGGTTCTTCGATTGCCATATACGATATTGATGGTAATGGTCTGGCTGAGATAGTTATTTCGGGTAATGATCAGACCAGAATTTACGAGTATCAAGTGGGGATTGCGGAAGCAGGTGGATCTGTGGTGCTGCAGACGAGATTTGAAATTTTTCCTAATCCATTCCGCCATGCTGTTCAGATACGCTGCTCGATGCAAAACGCGAAATTTTCGATCTACGATGCGACCGGCAGGTTGGTTAAGTCTTTGTGTCATGAATCCGGTATCGTGAATCGTGAATCGATCTTTTTGTGGCATGGTGATGATGAGCAGGGTAAAGCAGTTGCGCCTGGTGTCTATTTTGTACGATTAGAATCGCCTGGCGAGGGTATAGCCAAGAAGATTGTAAAATTGCAGTAAAGATAGTATCATTCTGTATCCAATATCGCCAAAGCGCTGCAATTGCGTATTGAACTCACGACGGAATTTCGGATTTCGTGCTTCGAAATCAGGATTTGACAATTGACAAGTGCCCGGGATTGCGTATAATCTCGAGGTATTCGTAATTAGGGGCCTGTAGCTCAGGTGGTTAGAGCAGCTGACTCATAATCAGCGGGTCGCGGGTTCAAATCCTGCCGGGCCCATTCGGAATGATATTACGCGTGCGCCGGGAACCAAAAAGATGAAAGGATCATTATTATTTTTCAGCTTGAGAGTGTAGCATTACAAATGCACAGCACCTGTCATATCGCATGAAGTGGACCGTTCATCCTGCAAAGCAGAACCGGACCAAGACCATGCTCAGCGGAGTGCTCATCACGGCGTTTCTGGTGATGGTCGCAGTATTCTATGGCGTTTTCTGGTGTATCTTCGGTTTTGTCGTGCTGCTTGTATCGGTGCATTCCTATTTCTTCCCTACGAGGTACGAATTGGACAATGAAGAGGTGATCATCAAGAACATCTTCATGACCCAGAAGAGGAAACTGTCGGAATTCCGGCGGGTCTATGTTGGCAGGAACGGTGTCCTGTTGAGCCCGTTCCATCGCAAGACCGTTCTGAATCAGTTCCGGGGCGTCTTTTTGCTGCTGCCGGAAAACCGGGATGAGGTTCTTGCTTTCCTGAAGGAGCGCGTCGAAAAGGATGAATTGAAGAGTGGCGAGAATGGGGGTAGAGATTAGCGATACAGTGCTGGGCGCGGACAATGTCCTGATCGAGAAGTATGCCAGCGATTTCTCGGTCCCGCGCGAGGTTGCGCGGATCGTTGCCCGCAGGTTTCCTGGGTACGGCGAAGCGCAGCGATTCCTCTTCCCGGATACCAGTCAGCTGCACGAACCCGGCCTGATGCCGGACATCGGTGACGCGGCCCGGCAGATACTGGGCGCGATCCGCAAAGGTGAAGGCATATTGATCTACACGCATGATGATGTTGACGGCTACGCATCGGCCGCGGTGATGCATAAGACGCTCATCGATATTGCGCGCCGCGGCGATACAGTACACGTCTATCCGATCGTCCGCGAACAGGACGGTTATGTCCTCAATCCGCAAGTTCTCAAGTCTTACTATGAGAAGGGCGCGCGACTGCTCCTGACGGTCGATTTCGGCATCAGCAATGAGGAGAATTTCCGTATCGCCGAGCAGGAGGGTTTGAAAGCCGTCATCTGTGACCATCATGAGACGCAGCTTGGTTGGTTCTCCGCACCGGCCGTCGACCCCAAGCGTCAGGATTCCAAGTATCCATTCCGGGACCTTGCCGGCGTCGGGGTCGCCTACAAGCTCGCCCAGTTCTTGTACCAGCAGTTTTTCAAGATAACCCCGGGTGAGTTCTACAGTCTAAAGAAATCTTTCTTTCCGATCGTCGGTATCGGCACCCTTGCCGATCGTGTCGTGCTGCGCGACGAGAACAGGATCTTCTGCACGTACGGCATGCAGCTCATGGACCAGGCCGATGACCCATGGTTGGTGTGTTTGAGACAGGAGGGCGAGGTCACTGTCAGCCGGTTGCTGAAAGAGGTCGTGCCGGCGCTCGGCTCGGCGGCATATGCTGATCCACGGCTCGGCGTTGATTTTTTTATCGAAGGCGATATTGACCGGGTCAAGGAATGTTACTTACGGCTGAGGGCGACTGACCAGCAGCGCCGGGCAGAGATCGACGCGCTCTTCAGCGAAGTGATCCGCAGCGCCGCGGTGGGCCCCCGGCTGGCGCTGGCGATGATCGAGCTTTCGAAACAGCACTACCTTGGCTCGATCGCCGCGCGTCTGCGTGACTATTTCAAGCGCAATTCGATCATCATCGGCATCAAGGACGAAAAATGCATCGGTGAGTTGAGGAGCTGTGATTTCGATCTCTACAAGTTGCTCAGCCAACTGTGCCGGTATTTTATCGATTTCGGCGGCCATCAGAAGGCGGCCGGTTTCAGCATGGAAAAAAGACATCTTGGACCGTTTCTGGAGGAGTTCAAGCAACACCTGGAACACAGCGCGCCCGATATTATCAACGGCTGCGATCCGGTGATGCCTGAGCCAGAGGCTTTTCTGAACCGGACCGATATCGGCATGCTGCGTACACTCATGCCCTTTGGCGAAGGTAACCCGGCACCGGTGTTGATCGATGATCTGGGTATCTATGCGGTCGATAATTCACTCAATATCGTGGAAAGATAGCAATTATGGCAAATTTCAATTACGCCAAGAAAGAACTCAACCTGAAGATCGTCTATTACGGCACGAGCCTGGGTGGCAAGACCACCAGCATACGTTCGATCTACGCGAGACTTAACCACGAACACAAAGGGCAATTGATGAGTCTGGCAACAGACCTTGACCAGACCATATTTTTCGATTTCCTGCCGGTGGACGTCGGAGAGATCAAAGGGTGGAAACTACGTTTTCACCTTTATACCGTGCCGGGACAGGTATATTACAATGCCTCACGCAAGTTAGTGCTGAGGAACGTCGACGGTCTGGTTTTTGTTGTTGATTCCCAGCAAGAGCGGCTGGAAGAGAACATCGAGAGCATGTACAATCTGCAGGATAATTTGAATGCGTATAACCTGTGCATCGATGACATCCCGATGGTCGTTCAGTATAATAAGCGGAATCTGCCTAACATAGTGGCCCTCAAGGACCTCCAGATTCATTTCAATCCTGCCGGGCGTCCGCATTTCGAGAGCGTGGCACTCCGTGGCATCGGCATATTCGAGACTCTCAAGTCAGTGTGTCAACTGACGATCATGAAGCAGATTGACACGCTACCAACCGTTTGAACCGCCACACAACAGAGAGATTGCGGCATTTGCCCTTCGTAGCGGCTTACCAAAGAACAGAGGGGATGCAGCAGCGTATAGGACCTCCGGTCGGTAGAGGCGCTTCGCGCGGACACTCATAATCAAAGAAGATGAGAGGGTGAGAAGATGAGCACCGGAGCATCGGAGAGACGGAACACGAGATTGTCCCGTGCGAAGCACGAGGATCCTCGCTTCTGACAAATCAGAAACGGGACTTCGTCACTTCGTTCCTCGCGATGACAATACTTACGATATCCGGAATATGGTGCCATGTTTTTGTTATCCAGTATCGAGTATCTAGAATCAAGTATCTACTGATTTCGGCAAAAATACGTTTACCTTTCAGAAAAAAACGAATATCAAGCCATTGTAGTTGCTTGATTTATCAAGCATTTTATAGCCCAATGAATCTCCGAAGAGATATGCTCTTCAGGAGCAGGTGGGCAACTACAATTATTTGACAATTGATTAATGCCGAAATCAGTAGTATTATGTTGTTGGTATCCAGTATCGAGTATCCAGAATTGAGGATCATGTGCGGTGTTAGTCTCTTGACTAACGTGGGAGATTCCCTATAATTGCGACATGAAGGTATCGGTCATTGTCCCGGCCTACAACGAAGCGGTCAACATACCGTACCTGGTTGAAGAATTCGATAAACTCCTCAAACAGAGGAAGAACTACGAGGTGATCGTCATTGATGATGGATCTGAGGACAACACACAGGAGATCCTGAAGCAGCACAGGCGGTCCTACCTGCGTAGCCTCCGGCACAAGAAGAACATGGGCAAGACCCAGGCGATCGTGTCGGGCGCACGGGTTGCGCGGGGCGGGGTTATCGTCATTTTCGATGCCGACCTCCAGTTTGATTCCAATGACATCCCCAGGCTGGTCGCGCTGATCGAGGGCGGATCGGATGTTGCGACCGGGTGGAAGCAGGGGAATTACGAGAAGCGGTTCGTTTCGAGCGTCTACAACTACTGGGCGAGGCGATTGTTCAGGCTAGATATCCACGACATGAACGCGATCAAGGCGATGAGGAAGGAAGTGCTGAAAGATATCCCGATGCGTAAGGACTGGCATCGCTACATTGTGCCCATTGCCCGGGAATCAGGGTACAGGATCGGCGAGATCAAGGTGAACCTTCGACCGCGCCGCTACGGCGTGCCCAAATATCAGCAGAAATCAAGGATCCTCATCGGATTCTTTGACCTGCTGGCGGTGAAATTTCAACTCTCATTCATGAAGAAGCCGCTCCTCTATTTCGGGACGATCGGCCTCTTTTCGATCTTGGGCGGTGTCCTCGTGGGCATTTTCTCGATCATCCTGCGGCTCTTTGGCCACGGCTTCCGTCCGCTGCTGTATCTGGTGATCCTGCTCGTCATCTCGGGGATCCTGTTCTTCTCCCTGGCATTGATCGGAGAGTCAATACGCGCCATCCTGGACCATCTTGAAAAGCGCGAAGTATAGACAACTCCTGGTTATTGCGCGGGTTGTTGTCGGTGTTGGACTCATAGTTTTCCTCTTCCGGACACTCGACATAAGTACTCTGATCGGCCATATACGTACCGTCGAGCTGAAGTACCTCGCATACGCGGCGATCCCGTATATTCTTTTCGTGATCCTGTCAGCGTGGCGCTGGCAGATCCTGCTCGATTTCAAACGGTTCACCATGCCTTTCAATCGCACCTTGAGAATTTACCTGATCTCTCTTTTTTTCAACAACTTCCTGCCGACCACGGTAGGCGGCGACATGATGCGTGTCGTCTACACGATGAAAGACCGGCGGGCCGACTCGCTGGCGACGGTTCTTGTGGATCGCATACTGGGTTTCGTCGGATTGTTCATCTTTGCTCTGTTTGCCGTCGTATATTTGCTGATGGTCAAGAACGAGACTGAATTCCTTCCGTTCATGGTCATCGGTCTGGTCGTCGTCAGTCTGATAACCTTCCTTTTCTTTTCGAGAAGGGCATACCGTGTGATCTCTCCTTTGATATGCAAAGTGCGGATCTTCGGTGCCGGCGCGAGGATCAGACGGCTGCATGAAGCGGGGAATGACTTCAGCAATGCGTGGGGCACGATCATTGCATGCATCGTACTCTCGATATTGATCCAGGCGACACTCGCCATTGCTCCGTATCTCGTCCTGTTGGGAATGGGCAATACCGGGGTCAACCTTCTGCCTTTCTTCATCTATGTCCCGATCATAAACGTCATATCAATGATACCGGTGTCGCTGAACGGTCTTGGCATTAGGGAGAATTTCTATGTCATTCTCTTTTCCCGCGCCGGGCTCAGCGGTGAATTATCCCTGGCAATATCCCTTTTGTCTTTCTTCGTGATTTTCATGCTATCCCTGAATGGCGGCGTGCTCTTTGTTTTCAACAAGCAGCGCTGAGCCTGGTTTCTTTCAGGGGGATTGGCGGCGCGGCCGTCCTGCATCGGCTGTTGTTGTGAGTCCGTGAGGTTCGGTGCGGTTAGATTATTTGCGGTTTTGATCGTTGTCATCATACAGAGGAGGAACTATGATTGCATGGTTGCAGGACAGCGGCATCAAGGTTGGCATCATCGTTATTCTGGGTTTGATCGGTTATATCATTACGAGGCGGGTTGTGCCGCGGTTCGTGAAGCGGGCCATGGTCCTCAGAATGAAGGACAAACCAGACTACGCGGTCGCGAAACGCAGCAAAACGATCTCGTATGTCATAACCAACACGCTTGGCGCGGTTATCGGGATTATCGTTCTTTTCACGATCCTCGGCCAGGTCGGTGTCAATATCGGCCCGGCACTGGCAAGCCTCGGCATTCTCGGTCTGGCCGTCAGCTTCGGCGCGCAGAGCCTGATTAAGGATTTCATCAACGGCATTTTCATATTATTGGAGGATCAATACGGTCTCGGTGACGTCGTTAGAGTGGGCGGCATCAGCGGACTGGTGGAGGAGGTGAATCTGAGGCATACGGTCCTGCGCGACCTCGATGGCATCGTCCATTTCATACCCAACAGCGAGATCGGCATCGCCAGCAACTTCACCAAAGAATATTCGCGCGTGAACATGAATGTTTCGGTCGCCTACGGCGAAGACCTGGACCGGGTCATTGAGGTCATTAACGGCCTATGCAGTCAGATGTTTGAGGAAGCATACTGGAAAGAGAAGATCATCAAAGCACCACAGGTACTGAGAGTTGATGCCCTCGGCGGTTCAGGCATCGATATCAAGATCATCGGTGATACACTTCCCCTCGCGCAGTGGGAGGTGATGGGTGAGTTGCGCAAGCGGATAAAAAAGGAATTCGACCGCCAGGGCATAGAGATACCGTGGCCCCATACAAAGGTGTATTTCGGCAATCCACTGCCGAAGGGTTGATTGATTCTATTGACAGTTTCCTGCTCACACTTATAATGCATGTAGTGCCAGGAGGTTGAAATGCGAGAGTTCAGGACCACGCTGATGATCGCGATCATCGTGCTTGCATTCTGTGCAAGAAAGGAAGAAAAGATTGCCGGCGAGCCAGGGGGCAGGTTGGTCATCGGCACGCTGGAGTTGCCGGAACGGCTAAGTCCCCTTGAACCGTCGGTGTTTTCATCCAATGATCTTCTGGAGTTGATTTTCCTGCGGCTGCATGCATTCGACCCGGCAACGGGCAAAATGGTACCCGTGCTCGCTGAATCATGGGAATTCTCCGAGGATCTGAAATCGCTAACGTACTATTTGCGCAAGAACATCACGTGGTGGGATGGCACGGCCGTTACGGCCCATGACGTGCTATATACATATCAGCAGATGAAGGACCCGGCGACGGGACACCCGAACGTCAACGCGCTGCGTTTCATCAGCGAGGTCAGGGTTATCAATGACTATGCCGTTAAATTCACATTTGACAAGGTGTACGCCGATATTCTTACCGATTCCGATATAATGCCCGTGCCCAGGCATATTCACGAACAAGTAGGCTCGGACTTCGGCCGGTACCCGGTAGGAAACGGTCCCTACCGGATTAGGGAGTGGATAGTCGGATCGGGGATCGCTCTTGAGGCTAATGATGACTATTTCCGCGGTCGCCCGCCCCTTGACGAGATAGTTGTCAGGTATTACGCGAATGCACCGCAAATGTTCGGCGATTTCAGCGCTGGCGATCTGGATCTGATCTTCAATATTGCGCCAGCCGCTGCGCAGGAACTCAGGCGCGACAAGGATGTGACAATCCATTCGCGGCCCGGAGACACATATCTTTACATTGCATGGAACCAGGATCATCCGTTCCTCAAGGAACGGGCAGTGCGCGAAGCACTGGCAATGACGGTGGACCGGAAGCGCATGGTCAATGAGATATATGGCGGTATGGCCGAGCTTTCGCGCGGTCCATTGCCCCCCTCTTCCTGGGGATACGACGAAGCCGTTGAGATGATCGATCACAATGTCGATCAGGCGCGCGCCATGCTGGAAGCGCAGGGTTTTGTTGATTTCAATCGTAATCGGCTAATAGACAAAGACCGAAAGGACTTCACGCTCAGAATAATCACCAACGCCGAGAGTCCTGACCGTGTTGCTATATTGAGGTACGTTGCCGAGGATCTGCAGCAGATCGGCGTCAGGGTGGTGCCGCAGGTTCTTGCGGCGAACGATTTCGTCGCCGCGCTGGTCGACCGGCAGTTCGATGCTTTCATAATGGGCTGGCATGTTGCCGATAAGATCGATCCAGCAGTTATCTGGCACTCAGAAGGCCGGTACAATCTAGTGTCTTATGCCAACGCGACGGCGGATTCCTTGATCGACACCGGGATCGCCATGCTCGATCGCAACAGCGCAAAGGAAGTGTGGAATGAGTTCCAAAAAGTCGTCTATGAGGATCAACCGTACTTGTTCCTTGTCGTGCCCGACGATATTTCCGCGACCTATGATTTCGTCAAAGGCGTGGGCCCCGGATTGGGCCTGGCGAATGCTCATAATTACTGGATCCCGGCGTCAGAGCGCAGGGCGACCGCTGTGGCTCTTGTGCGTGAAGTAGAACCATCAGCCGAAACCCTTACTCGGGAGGCAGCACCCGCGTCTGCACCGGAATCGATCGCCATGCCGGACGTGCAGCCGACTCTGGTGATCGCGCCA
>JACUUY010000214.1 GCA_014859085.1 Caldifarciminota bacterium | reverse complement strand
CCAACAAGGATACCTTTCATGCCACTGAGTGAGATTCGGGATTCAACAAAAACGCAGCTGATCGAGAAGGTACGCCGTCACGACTATGGGAAATATTTATACAAGGCGAGCATTGAAAAGATACGAGGCTTTACTGGTGAGGATATAACCTTTGAATTTCCGGTTACAGCGCTAATAGGCCCAAACGGTAGCGGCAAGTCGTCTGTACTGGGCGTCGCTGGGTGTGCATATAAAACCATAAAACCGGGGATCTTTTTCCCGAAGAGCACAGTTGGCGACGAGTCAATGTCTGATTGGCGGGTTGAGTATGAACTGATTGATAAATCATTGAATCACAGGCAACTTGTCAAGCGCTCATCTAGCTTTAGGCAGGCTAAATGGGTCCGCCCTGATGTCGCTGATCGCGACGTGTTGTTTTTTGGTATTGAACGCACCGTCTCTGCTGGGGAGAAAACACGCTATAAAAAACTAATGCGGTCAACATATGTGCATAGGCCTCCTTTTGAGCAACTCAATGATGCCGTGGCACTACAGGTTGAACACATACTTGGCAAATCTGTTGCTGAATATAGAGTCACAACTTATGGAACAGACGATACTTTTTTAGTTGGATGTACTGGTATAAATAATTTCTCTGAATTTCATTTTGGTGCGGGTGAATCTTCAATTATTCGAATGATTACCAAAATAGAGCAAGCACCGCGGAACAGTTTAATCTTGATCGAAGCAATAGAGAATGGTTTGCACCCAGTTGCAACACGACGAATGGTTGAATATTTGATAGATGTTGCTGAGCGACGGTCTATTCAGACAGTCTTCACCACTCATAGCGATTACGCTTTGTTGCCTTTACCCAGCGCAGCAATATGGGCAAGCATTAACGGAAAATTAAAGCAAGGGAGGCTTTCCGTCGAAGCACTTCGCGCTGTATCAGGCCGAGTCGACAAAAAATTAGCAATTTTCATCGAAGATGAATTTGCAAAATCGTGGGTAGATTGCATTCTGCGTGAAAAACTTGGCGCGGACTACGATCAAGTCGAGGTTCATGCCGTCCATGGGGATGGAAATGCGGTTTCAACGCATCGTGCACATATGGCAAATCCGGCTGTCAACTTCAAGTCATTGTGCATAATTGATGGGGACTCAGAGCAAGATGAAGATATTCAAAATGGTGTAATTCGTCTTCCGGGCAGACAACCTGAACTTGCAGTATTTGAGTCAATACGTGCACGTCTTACAGAGGATATCGCAATTTTGACGGTATCGTGCCAGAGGGCACCGGAAGTACAGGATCTTGTCCGTACTTCTATAGAGGAGATATCCAGGACAAATCGTGATCCGCATCTTCTTTTTAATCAACTTGGTATAAAAATCGGGTTTGTTTCTGAAGCAATTGTGCGAGGCGCTTTTCTAGCGCTTTGGGTGCGCAATAATTCAAGTTTTTGCAATACCCTTGCCGCACAAGCGAGAACACTGATAGAGACTTAACAAGCGGGTACACTCTATTCCCGCAATCAGCGCGGGTCCAGTGACCAGCACGTTAGCCTCACGCACTGAACCTCTTGCGGAGTGCTTGCTGTTCGCATAGTATATGGCATCAAATTAAATGCTCAAAGGAGGTTTTTCATGGCTATTCGCATTACAGAAGATATCCGGTCCATCACTGACCTGAAGCGAAATACCAATGCGGTTCTTGAGCAAATTCACAAAACCAAGCGGCCGGTTGTCTTAACCGTTAACGGCAAGGCGGAAGCGGTGCTTGTTGACGCCAAGGAGTATGAAAAAATTACCAATGCCTTTAATTTACTCAAGCTCCTGGTCCCCGCCGAGGAGGACGTAAGGGAAGGGCGCTGTACCGAGGCAAAAGACTTCTTTAAGGAGTTTAGGCGTGCCAAGGAAATTTAAAATTCACCTCACCCGAAATGCCCAAGACGACCTTGACCATATCTTTTTCTACATTGCCTCGGACAACCTCAACAATGCCAAGAAATTCATTGTAGAACTTGAGGAGAAAATATACAGCCTGGATACATCGCCGGAGCGCTGCCCCTACATTGCGGAAAACATATTTTTTGGCACCAATTACAGACATTTAATTCATGACAAATATCGGCTTATCTACAAAATAGATCATGATTCTGTGTACATCCTCAGGATTGTGCATGGGGCTACGTTGCTCGAATTTTAATGGCCTCGCAAAAAGTCCGGTACGGGCATCGGCACCTCAGGTCCGCCCCTGCGTGTGCTATTGAGACCTTGATGCCTGTTTGGTAATATTGTTCCTTTTCTTTGCTTGCCCAAAGAAAAGGAACCCAAAAGAAAGGGCA
>JACUUY010000058.1 GCA_014859085.1 Caldifarciminota bacterium | reverse complement strand
ATCCTTAAATACATTCTCAGCCTTACAAAAATTCTTCACAATGGATTATATTTGTGGCCCGTAAGAAGTCAAGTTGAAAGTTAAGTATTTTAAAAACTTAACGATGGCGGTTTATATTAGAAAATCGTTAAGGGCCCTAAAGGACTTAACGAAATCCCTCAAACCGGTGACATTTTAGTCCCACTCCAGTCCCCTTCCGACCAAATGACACCGACAAATCCCCCTGGCTGTCGCAATCCTCAACAGGAGGTGCCGGGTATCAGTACCCGGCACCCTCGTCGGACATCATTCTGGTGTCACAACGATATCAAGATGATGACTACGATCAAGAGCTTCTTCATTTTTACTCCTTTCTCAAAGTACTGCCTTTCCTTCTTGGTCTTATACTCTCTGTGTGGAAGAAAGACCGAGCTATAGGTCCAATCTTCCACATGCTTCGTATTAGATGCCGATCCATCACCCCCTTTCTTCCCGGAAAATAGCGTATCGTCCATAACAACTCCTTCAAGTAAGTCCTTCTGGACAAATAGCCAGTGACCAATTCTGGAATCCAGATTCCTTGAGTCATGATTCATCTTAGCGGGCATCTGGGCATGGGCGACCTCGTCGCGCCCAATGCATAGACCATCGACAATGCGGCCACCGGTAATACCGCATGCCGGACGAGCAGCCCTTCGATCATGCTTTTCTGTTCTACCATGTCGTCGTGCCGATTACTGCAACGACCGCCGCAAAAACCGTATCCGACGGCATATTCTTGAAATTTCAACAGGTTTTATCAGATTCGTGCACACCAGGCACGCAAAGTGTGCTATTGTCCGCTCGGAACCGGCTATTATGATGGAGTCAGTAGATCATCGGCGTACTCAGAACAGGCAGACCGTCTTACAATCTTGCCTCCATGTGCATTTCATCACCGCAAACCCTTGGTCACAGTGACAGATACAATTCTTATACCACCACTAAGTCCATAATAACAAAATCGATTTACTGATTTCGGCAAAAATACGTTTACCTTTCAGAAAAAAACGAATATCAAGCCATTGTAGTTGCTTGATTTATCAAGCATTTTATAGCCCAATGAATCTCCGAAGAGATATGCTCTTCAGGAGCAGGTGGGCAACTACAATTATTTGACAATTGATTAATGCCGAAATCAGTAATTGTCAAGAGGCATCGGTTAGTCATTTTTCGGGACCTTTCAGGCTGTGGCTGTTACAGCCATTCCAGGAACCGCGCTATTTCGGGCATTTTGTACTTGCTTGGCCTTGCTTTACGCTGGCTGTTGCGTCAACCAATACAGCGACCATTCTGGCAACATCCTGCTGGAATAACCCTCTGTCCATCCTTTTCTTCCTGAAACGCGCAACTGCGAGTTTCGAACATTGGAATTTGGGATTTGGAATTTCGCGTACCAACCCGGTCCTTTACTCCTCTGCCGACCTGCATGGCGCCACAGGATCTGTTCAACGGTCTGCACTGTTTCGGTCATTCATGCTTTGTATTTCGGATTTGTCCCGTTCCGGCTGTGCCGGATCGAGGATTCTCGTCCTCGCTCCACAGAAGCGGGATGGAATTGTGATTTGGGATTTTCCCGTAGTTGGTTCTTGTGGCCATTGACATTTGCGCGAATCTGTGGTATATTGAACGTTATGAGATTTGACAAGTCATTGATCGCCACGCTGCGCGAGGATCCGAAAGAAGCCGAAAGCAAGAGCCATCGTATCCTCTTGCGCGGCGGCTTCATTAAACAGCTCGCGTCAGGCATTCACACGTATTTGCCGCTCGGCTGGCGTGTCCTATTGAAGGTCAGCAATATCATAAGGGAAGAAATGGACCGCATCGGGGCGCAGGAGATGCTCATGCCCGCGATATCGCCCAAGGAACTGTGGGAGGAATCCGGACGCTGGAAAGAGTACGGCGCGGACATGTTCCGCCTCAAGGACCGCAAGAACCGCGAATACTGCCTCTGCCCGACCCACGAAGAGATCGTCGCCGACATCGCACGGAGCAAGATCCGCTCGTATCGCGACCTACCTCAGATCTGGTACCAGATGCAAACGAAATTCCGGGATGAACCAAGGCCGCGTTCCGGCGTCCTCAGATCCCGGCAGTTCATAATGAAGGACTCATACAGCCTGGACTGCGACGAGACCGGACTGAACCGGAGTTTCGAACTCCATCAGCAGGCATACGAAAAAATATTCAAACGCTGCGACCTGGCTTTCGTTGCTGTCGATGCATCGGGTGGGCTCATGGGCGCCGGCGAATCAAAGGAATTCATGGCGGTCGTCGACGGCGGCGAGGACCTGATCGTGCTTTGCGACCAATGTGATTACCGATCCAATATTCAGGTTGCGCAGGGCGAGGGACAACGTGCATCTCTCGCGGACACGCCGCTTGAGCCCGTCGCGACCCCTGATAAACGGACGGTTGGGGAAGTGACTGCCTTCCTGAACGTCGCACCTCAGAATCTCGTGAAGAGCATGTTCTTCACCGCCGCCGGAAAAGAACCGGCATTGATCCTCGTGCGCGGCGATTACGAGGCCAACGAGGAGAAAATCGCCCGCCTGCTCGGCCATGGCTACGCGCCGGCCGGCGCCGAGGCCATTACGAAGACGTTCGGCGCCCAGCCCGGCTACATCGGCCCGGTCGGGATCGACGCCATCGGAATATATGCCGATGAACTGCTGCGCGACGCGCAGGGCATGATTACCGGGGCGAATCGCGATGGTTATCACATTACCGGATTGGCCCTGACGCGTGACGTGCGCGTGCGCGCGTATGCCGATCTGCGAACGGTGAAACTCGGGGACCGCTGCACAAAGTGCGGCGGTGCGCTGAAGATCGAGAATGCGCTCGAACTCGGTCACATATTCAAGCTCGGCACCAAATACTCATTGAGCCTGGGTGCATGCTACCTCGATGAGAAGGGCGTTTCAAAACCGATCATCATGGGAAGCTACGGCATCGGCCTCGAGCGCATCATGGCCTGCGCCTGCGAACAGAAAGCTGATGACCGGGGTGCGGTCTGGCCGGTCTCGATCGCGCCCTTCGATATCCACCTTGCGGTCTTGAACCCGCACGAGGAGACCGTTGCCGAGATGAGCAGCGAGACAGCACGGCTGTTGACGGAAGCCGGTTTATCGGTTATTATAGACGACCGAGACATCTCGGCCGGCATCAAGTTCAATGATGCCGATCTTATCGGTATTCCGATCCGCCTGACCATCGGTCCCAAGGGTGTCAAGACTAACCGTTTCGACATTAACCTGCGGGAAACGGGAGACATTTTTACCGCGGAGAGGTCAGAAGTGGCAGTCAGGTGCGTCGAAACGAAGAACCTCCTGCAGCGGAGGATAGATGGCAATTGAAATGGATCTGAACAGAATTTCCGGGTTGGTAAGCGCGGTCATTGAGAACGCCGGTCTCAGGCTGTACGACCTCGATTACAATGACGTGACACAAACGCTGCGCGTGTATATCGATAAGGAAAAAGGAGGAATCACGATCGGGGATTGCCAGAAGATCTCCGGCGCCATATCCCGTGAACTCGATGCCGCGGAACTGGTCAACTTCCGGTACACGCTCGAGGTCTCTTCGCCCGGCGTCGAACGGGTGCTCAAGAGACAGGAACACTACACGTGGGCAATGGGCAAGGTTGTGGAGATCAATACGGGTGGAGACAAAATTAGAGGGTATCTGCGAGCCGCCGATGCAGAGGCGATCACGATGACTGCAGGGGAAGGTGAGAAGAAGATCCCCTACTCTGCAATAAGAAAGGCAAAGGTCGTTGAGGAATCGGACCATGGCAAATGAGGTCAAAATGATAATCGAAAACATGAAAGCAGTTGCGCGTGCGCGCGGCGTCAAGTTCGATTACGTAATGCAATCGCTGGAAGAAGCGATAACGAGCGGCATGAAGAGGAAGTTCGGCAAGAACACGCAATCTGAGGTCTCGGTCAATAAATCGACCGGCGATATCAGGATCTTCATCACCAAGAGGGTGGTCGAGAACGTGACCGACCCGGAAGCCGAGATCTCGCTCAAGGAAGCGCAGCAGAAGAATCCGGACCATAAGGTGGACGACATATTCCGTACCCCGGTTGACATCGGCGACCTGGGCCGGACCGCCATCGAGATGGTGAAGCAGACCCTGACCCAGAAAGTCAGCGAAGCCGAGCGTAACCGGATACTTGCCGAATATGAGAAGAAAGTCGGCGAGATCGTGAAAGGGATCGTGAAGGTCGTCAGCCGCAATGAGATACTCGTCGATCTCGGTCCGGTGGAAGCAGTGATCCCGGGTTACGGGATGATGCGGTCAGAGCACTACCGCCTGGATTCACCGATCCGCGCGGTCGTGCACCGCGTGGACCGTGCCCAGTGGGGTCCGAAAATAATCCTCTCGCGCACCGATCCCAAATTCCTCGAACGCCTCTTGTTCTATGAGATACCTGAGATAAAGGACAGCATGATCCAGGTCGTGAGGATCGTCCGCGAACCCGGCGTGCGCGCCAAGCTCGCCGTGCAGACCATCGATCCCAAGATCGATCCGATCGGCGCTTGTGTCGGTTACCGCGGAAGCCGCATCCAGTCGGTCGTGAAGGAACTTGCGGGCGAGCGCATCGACGTCATTCAATGGAGCAAGGAGCCGACCATTCAAGTCTCGCGCAGCCTCTCTCCAGCCAAGGTCAAACAGGTGATCACCATAGGCGAGAACCGCGTTCTGGCGATCGTTCCGGACGACGATTACTCGAAAGCCATTGGCAAGAACGGGGTCAACGTCGACCTTGCGTCGCGCCTGTGCGAAGTGGACATCGAGATCAAGAAGGTATCTGAATACGAAAAAGAATTGAAAGAAAAGGAACTGGCCGGAATGAAGATCGAGGATGTCGCCGGGCTGCCGCCGAAATTGAAGAAAGCGCTCATCGAGAAGGGATATTCGAACATACTCGCGGTGGTCAACGCTCCGGTCGATGAACTGAAATTCCTTCTTGCCCTCGATGACGATGCGGTCCAGAAGCTGCTGGATACGCTCAGGCCAAAGGATGAAAAGGAGTCTGAAGATGTCTCCCAAGAAGGTTCATAGCATAGCAAAGAACCTCGGTCTGTCGAGTGCCGCCCTGATAAAACTCCTGGAGGAGATCGGTATCCCTGCCAAGGGGCACATGTCCACGCTCACCGACGAAGAGATAAAGAAAGTAAAGGCAAAGATATCGGAAGAGAAGAAACGCGTCAAGAAAGAATTCACCCGGCGTTATGCAAAACCCCAGGTAAAAGAAAAGAAAAAGAAGATAAATAAGGAAGAGATCGAGGAAAAAGTAAAATCAACGCTGGCCAAGCTCGAGAAGCGCGAAACGAAGAAACACTACAAGCGCGAGATGCCGCAGCGAACCGAGGCCGCGCCCCCGGAGAAGGTCATCGAAGTCACCGATTTCATGACGGTAGCCGAATTGTCGCAGACCCTGGGTAAACCGGTCAGCGAAGTCATCAAGAAGTGTATGGATCTCGGCATGATGGTCAGTCTCAACCAGCGGCTGGACCTCGACACGATCTCGATCATATGCGACGAGTTCAAATGCAGTGTGAAGACCGTTTCGATCGAAGAGCAGTTCAAGAGCACGGGCACGGCCGAGGTCGTTGAGAGGCCACCCGTGGTAACGGTAATGGGCCATGTTGATCACGGCAAGACGACGCTGCTGGATGCGATCACGAAACTCAAGGTCGCCGAGCAGGAATACGGCCAGATCACGCAGAAGATGGCCGCTTATCAGGTCGTGTATCACAGCAAGACCGTGACCTTCCTCGATACGCCGGGGCATGAGGCGTTCACGGCGATGCGCGCGCGCGGTACGCAGGTAACGGACATCGTCATCCTGGTCGTTGCGGCTGACGACGGAGTCATGCCGCAGACCGTGGAAGCCATCGATCACGCGCGGGCCGCCAATGTGCCGATCATCGTCTGCATTAACAAGGTCGACCTCCCCAATGCAAAGGTCAATCTCGTGAAGTCTCAACTCGCCAAAGCCAATGTCGTGATTGAGGATTTCGGCGGGAAATCGATCTGCGTCGAGGTATCCGCGCTAAAGGGGCAAGGCATACCGGATCTGCTCGATGCCATCCTCGTGAAGGCGGAAGAATTGAATCTTAATGCGCCGCTCAACAAACTGGCAAAGGGCGTGGTCCTCGAGGCACGGCTCGACCGCGGCAAGGGTAATGTCTCCACGGTTCTTGTCCAGGAAGGCATCCTGCGCAAAGGAGATCCTTTTGTCTGCGGGCCGCATTTCGGGAGGGTCCGGGAACTATTCGATGAACAATTCAGGAAGGTCCAGGAAGCAGGCCCTTCAACGCCAGTGCTGGTATTGGGCTTCAGCGGGCTTCCCCAGGCCGGCGAGATATTCCTGGCGGTCGATGAGGAACACCGGGCGCGTGAACTCGCCGCCCAGCGTGAATCCATGGACCGCAGCCGGCGCCTGGCTCCGAAATCCAAATTGACCCTGCTCAGTCTGCAGGAGAAGATACAGACCGGAGAGATAAAGGAACTCAAGGTATTGTTGAAGGCAGATACCTCTGGCTCGGTCGAGGCCCTCGATGAGAAATTGCGGGAACTGACGACCGAGGAGGCGACGATCAGGATCGTCCACAAAGGCGTGGGCAAGATAAGCGTCTCCGATATCTTGCTCGCCGAAGTAACCGGCGCGATCTGTGTCGGCTTTCACGTTGGACCTGAAACCTCGGCGCTGGAGATCGCCGAGCGGGAAGGTGTGGAGATCAGAACCTACCGGCTCATCTACGAAGCGCTGGATGATCTGAGGGCGGCGATGCTCGGCATGCTCGAGCCAAAACTGCAGGAAATACTCATCGGCGAGGCCGAGGTCAGGGAGGTCTTCACGATACCACGCGTCGGCGTCATTGCCGGATGCTACCTGAAGGACGGCAAGGTAACGAGAAACTCCATCGCCCACTTGATCCGCGATAAGAAGGAAATCCAGATCGCGAAGGTCGTATCTCTGCGGCGGTTCAAGGAGGACGCGCGGGAGGTGATGGCCGGTTACGAGTGTGGCATCGGTCTCGAGAATGTGTCCGATATCCAGAAAAATGACATAATGCACTTCTACAAGATAGAAGAACAGGCAGCAAGTGATGTCAAATAGGCTGTTCATTGGCAGCTGTGACCTGGACCTGCACGTCGAGAACTGTCAGTCACTGAAAGATAAACGACGCGTTATCTCCAGCCTTAAGGAAAAATTGAAGAACCGGTTCAATGTCGCCGTATGCGAATTCGGCGACCTTTCATTATGGCAGCGCGCTCAACTCGGCGTCGTAACATGCGGCAACACACGGCAGCACGTTGATTCTTCGCTGAAGGCGGCCGTGGATTACATCCAGGACTTCCATGCAGTCTCTCTGCTGAAATACGACATCGCCATAACGTAATGAGAAAAGACCGGATAGCGTCCGTCCTGAGCCGCGAGATATCGGCGATAATCGAACATGAGATGAAAGACCCCCGGCTCGGCATGGTGACGATCACGATGGTCGATGTGACCGCCGACCTGAAGACGGCCACGGTGCACTTTTCGAGCCTTGATGACAAGCAGGCCGGGCTCGAGACATTGAACCGGGCAAAAGGATACATAAAATCCATGCTCGCAAACCGGGTCAGCATGAGATCCATACCTGACTTGGAATTCAAGATCGATAACAGCTATGAATACGGGAAGAAGATAGATGCGTTCCTTGACGAAATTAGTAAAGGCGATAAAGAGTAACCGGCGGATCGTGATCGCCACGCACCGCGATCCGGACGGTGATGGTATCGCCGCCGCGCTGGCCGTAGCCTATCTCGTGAAACACTACCGCCGGAATAAACCTGACCTCTTCTGCCACTCACGCATCCCGCACAAATACCAGTTTCTCCTTGGTGACTGGGAGTTCACGCGCAAGCTCGGAGAGTTCGATCTGCTGATCGCGGTCGATTCGGCGGGGCTTTCAAGGATATTCCCCAGGCATGCGGAAAGCCAGATGGACGATAAGGCGATTGTCAACATCGATCATCACCCGAGCAACAATTCTTTTGGCACGCTGCGGATCATCGACGAAAAAGCATCCTCGGCCTGCGAAATAATCTACTTCATCTTCAAACGGTTGGGGCTGCGCATCACCAGGGAGCTGGCCGAGATCTTCTACTGCGGTATATATAATGAAACGGGCGGTTTCGTCTATCCGAACACGACCAAGGAATCCCTGCAGATCGCCAGCGAACTCGTCGCGCTCGGGGTCCGGCCCGACTATCTGGTCAAGGAGATGAACGCCAAGACGCTCAGCGGGACTGCGCTGCTGACCAGGGTTTTGAGCACGATCGAGGTCAGAGGAGGCGTGGCGTTGATGTACCTTGTTCAGGACATGCTGCAGCGAAGCAGTGCGGAAATGTCCGAATCGGAGAACTTCATTTCCTTCCTGCAGGCCATTAAGGGCGTCCGGGTATCGATGTTCTTGCGTGAGGAGAGCGACGGTACAAGGATAAGCCTCCGGAGCGACGGCATCATCGACGTTGACAAGCTCGCGCGGCAGTATGGCGGCGGCGGTCACCGCCTCGCGGCCGGACTGCGCATCCGAAAAGACATCCATGCAGCAAAGAAGGAAATCCTCAGGGCGATACAGCGCGAGATCCGAAAGAATTGCCGGTCCTGAAAGCGGCGGCCACCGGCCTTCGACCGGCGCGTCGCTGCTATTCGTCGACAAGCCGGTCGGTTTCAGTTCTTTTCAGGTCGTGAGGTTGCTCCAGAGGAAATTCCAGAAGGTCGGGCACGCCGGCACCCTGGATCCGTTTGCCAGCGGCCTGCTGATCATCTTGCTCGACCGGGCGACAAAGGAGTTCGAGAAGATACAGCGAATGGACAAGGAATACGCCGGCGAGATTGTGCTCGGTTTCAGCACCGACACATACGACATCACAGGCAAGGCGGCAAAACCGGAAAGACCGCCAACCCGGGAAATTGACCTTGACGGATTGAAGAGAATCGCCCGGCAATTCGTGGGCGAGATCGAACAAGTACCGCCGCGATTCTCCGCGCTCAAGCAGGCGGGCAGAAGATTATACCAGCTGAGCCGACAGAACAAGCCGGTCGAGATCGCGCCGCGCCGGGTTGTGATCAAGTCCTTCGAGATCGAGGAATTCGACCCGCCGATCATCATGTTCCGGGCCCTGGTCGGCCAGGGGGTGTATCTCCGTTCCCTCGCCCATGACCTCGGTCAGCGTCTCGGCTGCGGCGGGACCCTCCTGTCTCTGCGCCGGACAGGTATCGGCGAACATACCGTATCACAGGCATTAAGGCTGGGCGATATCCTGGAAATGGTATCATGTTAGTGCTCTACGACCGCGCTGACCCGGTTACCAGGGATTCAGTCTGCGGCATCGGTGGTTTTGACGGCGTACACCGGGGACATCAGGCGATCGCCGGTCAAGTCAGGCAGATAGCCGGAACACGGCAGAAGGCGGGCATCATCACGTTCCGGCCGCTGCCCCTGTTCGTGCTGAAGAGAATACCGGCCTTCTATCTGACCCCGGAGAGAGAAAAAGAGGAGTTATTCGAACAACTCGGCATCGATTTCATTTTCTACTTTGAGTTCTCCGAGACCCTGGCCCGGCAGAGCCCGCCGGAATTCATCGCAATGGTCGAGGAAAAGATCGGGCCTTCGGTCATTGTGGCCGGCGATAATTTTCATTTCGGTTCACGAAGAAAAGGCACGGCACAGATCCTGCAGCACCTGGGCATGAGCCGATTCGATGTTCGGATCGTGCCCGGCGTTGTGGATGAAAGCATCATCTCGAGCACGCGTGTCCGGGAATTGCTCATGCTCGGCAATGTGCGGACTGCAAACCGGTTGCTCGGACGCGCGTATGTGGTCAGCGGCCGGGTCAGCCGGGGTAAAGGTACGGGTACGAAATTGGGGTTTCCGACGATCAACGTCATCCCCCCTCCCGATAAATTGCTGCCCCTTGAAGGCGTGTACAAAGCAGAAGTGTTCGTGGATTACGGCGATCCGGAATACCTCGGCGCGCTCTTCTGCCGGCATGATCTGATCGAAGTGCACATGATCGGGTTCTCCGGCGATCTCTACGGGAAGAACGTGAATATCAGATTCATTGAACGCATCCGGGCTATCGAGCATTTCGCCGATGACCGGGCACTCGCGATGGCAATTGCCTCGGACATCAAGAAGATAAATCCCTGAACCATGCGGCCGACGACCGTCTGTTCGAAGCGCTCGTGCCGCGGCGCAGGATCACTCGTCGGGGATCACGGTGGCCGGGCCGCAGGCCGCCCCCTGCACATGGCTCAGGACCGCCGCATGAAGTTTCCGGCGTAACTCGTTCGTATTACTGCCTATGTAGCACGTCACGATCGGCCGGCCGTAATATAGGTTGGCAAGGTTGAACTCCCGGATCCTTACGAACTTGCGGAAGACGTGGTAATCAAGGAAAGAAACACGGTGGAAGAAGATCTGCGGTATTTTCATCGCTGCTGCTTCGAGCGAAGCGGTACCCGAACTGGTTAGTATCAGATCGCAGTTCTTCATTATCTGATACCGGTCTTGATGCAGAACCGGCAATATGCCCTGGCGTCCCGCCCATACCCTAGCCTCTTCACCACTGGACGCGATCAGACATAGTTCGATATCCGGCCACCGTCTTTTTATCGACCCGGCCAGGTAATTGATCACCGGCAGGTTCCGCTTGATCTGCCTTGAGCGTGATCCGGGCATGAACCCGATCCGCCGGCGATGGTCCGTTCGACGAAAAGCACGCAATCCTTCGATTACCGGGTTGTCGATCAGCACCGTTTCGATGCCCAGGTTCTTCATATGACCGGCTTCAAAGGGGAAAACCGAAATGACCAGGTCCACCCATCGCTTCAGAAAGATCTTCCGGAAACCGCCCCATGCCCAGATCTGGGGAGGCAGCAAGTACAGAACACGCATCTTGTGCCGCCTGGCGACGCGGCACAGCGGTAGATTCACGCCCGGGTATGCCACGGCAACGAAGGTTCTGGGCTTCAGTTTCACCAACGTGCGCGCGATCTTCCGGTAAGCTTGATAGTTCGAAAACACCGACGATATGGCATCGCATAGGCCAAAAGCCAGAAGCCCTTCGAACCCGTGCACGATTCGGGCGCCGGCCGTCTCCATCTGCCCGGCGCCAACGGCCAATATCTCTCCATCCGGACAACGCTTCTTCAATTGCCTGATCACAAGACCGGCGTACAGATCGCCCGATGGCTCACCGGCGCAAAAGAAAGCCGACGGCTCAATCGAGAACGCTTTCATTCGTTCGCCAATCGACGCCGGGTGCCGGGTATGGTTTACCCCTGTCAAATGGAGGTCAGTCCTTCTTATCCTTGGGAACGGCTGCTGGCATACCGGGTTTGTCGTCCGGATTTTTAATTTGCGACCCTTTATCTTCTTTGTTCTGCGGCAGATGCAGGCGTTTGTAGTCAGTGACATAGAACCCGCTGCCCCTGAAGATCAAACCTGCGCCACCGCTTATCAAGCGCCTCACCGGACCGCCGCATTTTGGACATTTGGTCAGCGGTCGGTCAGTGATCTTCTGGAATTCATCGAAGGTGTATTCGCACCCAGTGCATTCGTATTCGTAAGTCGGCATTGTTGTCCTGCAGGAGAATCGGGGCCAGGAGGCTAGAATGCCTGCCTCACTGACCCCAACCCCCTATTCTTCGCGATCAGTACTCACCACCGTAGCCGCCGCCGGGCGGAGCCATGGGTGGTTTTCCCTCTTCTGGTTTCTCAACGACGACCGCCTCGGTGGTCACCAGCAGAGAAGCGATGCTTGCGGCATTCTGCAGAGCGGTCCGCACGACTTTCGTTGGATCCGGGATTCCCGCTTCGATCATATCCTCAAACTTCTCGCTCATGACGTTGAATCCAACATTGCCTTTTTCCTTTATTACCTGGTCGACGATGACCGAGCCTTCTTTGCCCGCATTCACGGCCAGCTGGCGCGTCGGTTCTTCCAGCGCGCGTCTCACGATCTCGACGCCGATCTGCTGGTCACCGGGCAGTTTCATCTTGGCGAGCTCGGGCATGGCCCGTAGAAAGGCAACGCCGCCGCCCGGCACGATACCTTCCTCGACCGCCGCGCGTGTCGCGTGAAGCGCATCCTCGACGCGCGCTTTTTTCTCTTTCATGGCGACTTCGGTTGCCGCGCCGACATTCAGAACCGCAACGCCGCCGGCGATTTTTGCCAGACGTTCCTGGAGTTTCTCCTTGTCATAGTCCGATGTCGTCTCCTCGATCTCATTCTTGATCTGCCCGATCCGTGCCTGGATATCATCCTTCTTGCCCGCACCCTCAATGATCGTTGTGTTCTCCTTATCGATAGTAATGCGTTTTGCGCGGCCCAGGTCAGACAGCTGGACATTCTCTAACTTGATGCCGATATCCTCGGAGATCAGTTTCCCACCGGTGAGTACGGCGATATCTTCAAGCATTGCCCGGCGCCGGTCACCGTAGCCGGGCGCCTTGACCGAAGCGCACGCCAGGGTGCCGCGGATCTTGTTCACGACGAGCGTGGCCAGCGCTTCGCCCTCGACTTCCTCGCTGATGATCAGAATCGGACGGCCCTTCTGAGCCACCTTCTCAAGCATCGGCACCAGGTCTTTCATTGCGCTGATCTTCTTCTCGTACAGCAGAAGGTAGGCATCCTCCAGCACGCACTCCATACGTTCCGGGTTGGTGATGAAGTAGGGCGAAAGATAGCCGCGGTCAAATTGCATCCCTTCAACCGTCTCAAGCGTTGTCTCCATCCCTTTGGCTTCCTCAACCGTGATGACGCCGTCCTTGCCCACTTTCTCCATGGCGTCGGCGATCAATTTACCGATCGTCTCGTCGTTGTTCGCGGATATCGCTGCGACCTGTGCAATGTCGCTCGAACCCTTGATCGGGGTCGAAAGCTTTTTCAAGCTCACGATGACGTTGTCCACGGCCTTGTCGATGCCTTTCTTGATTTCCATCGCGCTGGCTCCGGCCGTGACCGTCTTCAGACCTTCGCGGTAGATCGCTTCGGCGAGTATCGTTGCGGTCGTGGTGCCGTCACCGGCGACATCCGAGGTCATCGACGCAACTTCCTTGACCATCTGCACACCCATGTTCTCGAACTTATCCTCCACGTCGATCTCTTTGGCCACGGTTACGCCGTCTTTTGTGATCGTGGGAGCACCGAATTTTTTCTCCAGAATGACGTTGCGGCCTTTCGGGCCGAGCGTCACCTTCACTGCAGCGGAAAGGATCTTGATGCCCTGCAGGATCGCCCGCCTTGCCTCGTCATTGAATTTAATTTCTTTGGCTGCCATTGTTGATCTCCTTTTTATTTCGTCTTTTCGATAATACCCAGAATATCATCTTCACGAATTATGAGATAATCACGATCTTCGATCTTCACTTCAGTCCCCGCATACTTGCCAAAAAGGATTATGTCTCCTTTCTTGACTTCCAGTGCGATCTTATTGCCCTTATCATCCCTGCGTCCACTGCCAACCGCAATAACCTTGCCCTGTTGAGGCTTCTCTTTGGCCGTATCCGGGATAATGATACCGCCTTTCTTCACTTCCTCTTCTATGCGTTCGACAAGAATATGGTCATGAAGTGGTTTCACCTTCATCTATCCTCCTTGTTCTTTCATATATGTTATAGACCATTGCCAATTTCGGCTTATCAACAATGTTCGCACACTGCCGACAAATGCACATATCTCCCGCTCTGCGGCACACCGCAGAAAATCAGGCTTCGCCTGTCATCGCCGGGCACGGGCGGACCAGACCATCGGTTTTCCGCGCTACCGTATTAGGGAGTGGACCTCTGGACGGGTTTCGTATCCCCCTCCTGTACCTCTCAATTGAAATTCACTGCACCCTCTCCGACCCGATTTTATTACATTCTCCGTTTATGGGCGAAACCCGATTTGAACGGGTGGCCTTCTCCTTGTAAGGGAGACGCTCTCGCCTGCTGAGCTATTCGCCCTTTTAGACATCTATTATATCCGAAAGTTTAGTTTTGTCAAGAAAACGATTTCAATCAGAAATAATCTTACCGAGACAGGGTGGTTTAGTCAGAAATCGG
>JACUUY010000213.1 GCA_014859085.1 Caldifarciminota bacterium | reverse complement strand
GATTGTCCGTGGAACCGGCGATTATCTCAAGGTAACCGTCGCCATTGATATCGGCCAGCGTCGCACCGGTCGGGCCGTACATCGCGGCAACGCCCATGGACTTGGGCCAGCCCGGCATTTGTTGGGGCGGCGCAGCCGGCTCGGGATACCAGACTTCTTGCCTGATCACCTGCTCGACATGCGATGCGCCGTCCAGATCCGTGGAATAGACCTGGACCATGCTCGTCGCACTAGCGCACAGCGCCAACACTGCAAATTGCATCATGATTCACCTCCCGCACTCAGTCTTACCCTACGAAATCACTGAAAATGCCGTCAGGAGCGAATCACCGAAACCGCCCCCAGAGGGCAAAAAGAGCTATTATGAAATGATTATATAATGAAAGAGATGCGTGTCAATCACACCGTGACCGTGACCACCGTGGGGACAGGCATGCACTTTTACTACTTTTGACAAAGAAGCTAAATCCCTAAGTCCCCGGGTTTGTCCCATTTAGGCATTACTTGCCACCAATCGTTTCGGTATCTATTCTAATCATTTCCATAGTGCCTCCCCAGCTGTCAATATCCCCTTGATGCTTGCAGCAGCGATATTCAACTAACTTGCGCGATCTCTCGTCCCCTCCCCACATCTACACGGCCGCTCCCTGACCGCCTCGCCGCACACAGCTGATATCCATTATACTCATGTTATGTCAGCACTGCCAGGGTCTCACATTTTGATCCTGCAGCCAAGGTCAATTCGGGGGAAACCAAGTATTTCCATGGTCACAATGTTCATGGCATCCTCTAAGGGGTCTCGAAAGTAGTATTGATACCGGGTGAAGATTTGTCCATCCAGGTAAATATTGAGTTTGTCTTGGACAACGTAGTTTAATCCTAAGCCGATGCGGTATTCGTATTTCGGCCCGTAGGCACGAAAGTCGTTGTATGGTTTGCCCCAGACATTCTCATAGCATATACCCGCATATATCAGCGGTGAGATTCTTTTAAAGAAAGGCAAGACATATACCACATCTGCATCCAGCCCCGATAGAATATTCAAACCTGTTCCGCCAGTGTCGAATTTCTTGAATTCAATAATTCCTTGGCGAAAATACAAATTCTGCGTGAAACTGATGATCAGATCGGCATTCAACCCCCAATAGTGTTCGCGATTTACAAATGTATTGAAGTAGCAGCCCTCGAAGAACCGACCTTCTGAAAGAAGATAGCGCGTGCCTCTTAAACCGATTTCGACCTTCGGTTGACCGAAAGCGCTCAGGGAAAATACAAGGGTAAGTATCATGGATTTCAACATATCAACCTCCGCATCGGGGGACGTGGCTCACACGAAGGTCATGTCCCCCGATACTGTACGATTTACCAAGTTCTCGTGATATTGCTTTCCTTCGTATTTGCAGGATTACCCCAGTGATGCCAGCCATGTTGATTCCAGGTATATGTAACATTCGCGGGATAAAGCATCTTGTTTGTTGAGTATTTTGTGTACCATCCCCAGGTATAATACCATGGATAATCGTAGATTAGTAGTCCATTTCGTCTTGTTTGACATTTCAATGCCAAAGAACCCGGATTATACCAGCTGCGAGAAGTCTTGGAACCGCATTTTGCCCATTTTTGACCTGCTTGAAAGCCAAGTGAGATGTAAGATGACCAGAAGTAACCTCTGTCCTCATGTGCATCTATATTGCCTTGCTGCTCGGCCTCGGCTTCATCTTCAGATGGTGTCGTATAACCCAACCTGTGTATCTCCTCTATGCTTGTTGGTCTGAACCCAGGTGGAGTCAAGGGAACCGAGTCAGATTGGATCTCTAGTAGATCTGGTGCATCGACGATCGAAGGCACAGACTGCCCCCCGATATCTTCGATTTCAATGAAGTAATAAGTTGTACCTTGGCCGTAGCTCAGCGTAGCGACAACCGTAAGAATTAAACATGCAATGAAACACTTTGACATGTTTACCCCCCAAATCAGAGATTATGCGAGTCTTTTCTCAATGCCCACCTCGGCCCCCGAATTCGAAATTATGACTTTCTGCAGTAACCCTATTCCTGACTCCCCATCATGATGATGGCGGAGGGGTTAGGACCGAATCAGGTTTCTTCTAACCACGAGAGAATCAGACACGCAGCACCATTAGTGCGAAAGCCATCCGGCAGTATAGTCCAGGGAGATTCAACCCAAAAGCGGCAAATCCTTGCGTATGCTCCTACGATGACTATCATATATCAGAAATCTAGCAATCCTCTGATATATTATACCGAAAGACGAGTGATTGTCAAGAGGCAACCGCTATCAATATCTGCGCGATAGTGTTGCTGGTACGAAACAACGACTAATCTG
>JACUUY010000057.1 GCA_014859085.1 Caldifarciminota bacterium | reverse complement strand
TACGGCAACTGGGATTTCAACGGAAATCATGTCTACGGGCAGATCGCGGACAGCGTCGATATGTACGCAGATGTCCATGTCGGGCGCGCTTCGGTGTACAGCGTGGCCCTGGCGCAGAATTTCTTGAACAAGGTATTCACCTATGAGAAGAACCCACCGACTGGCTACTTGAAGAAGATGCTCCTGCCCACGGCGATACTCTGGTCAAGCTACAACGAGCGGCCGATGCAGGATTCGATCGCCCGAATGACGCCGGCCGGCTGGGTCGATGCGAAACTCTACGAGCGCGAGGGCACGCTCAGCCGCCAGCGGATGATCGACTCGATGAATGTCGGATATGGCATGGGCCACTGGGTGGGCCACGGAAATGAGAACGGTATATACATGGGTTCGTCGGCGTTTCTGAATTCGACCGATGCCAACAACCTGATCAACGGCGACCGCCAGGGCATCGCGAATTCGATCGCGTGCATGTGCGGCGGCTGGGACCTCACTCCGGGCAGCGATTGTTTTGCCGAGCGGCTCGTTAACCGGGTCGGCGGCGGGCTCGTTGCCGCGATAATGAATTCCCGCTACGGCTGGGGCGCGTATGTGAGCGGCATCGGCTATGTGCCCGGTCCGTCAGAGCGGATCGACACGACGTTCTATTACAATTTGTTATATGCGGACATGTGGCGGCTCGGTGTGGCCCACGCCGCGGCCAAGGATGCCTGGGTGTACTACGCGGATTCGGGGTACCAGTACGACATGACCCGCTGGTGCATCTACGAGCTGAATCTCTTCGGCGATCCGGAGATGCCGGTGTGGACCGACGTGCCGCAGAATCTTACGGTCAGTTATCCCGCTTTGGTCCCGCTCGGCGCGCAGAATGTCAACGTCGTCGTGACGAGCAGCGGGATCCCGGTTGGCAACGCGCTGGTCTGTCTGCAAAAGGGAGAAGAGACGTACGCGAGCGATTACACGAACGCCTCCGGGCTCGTGACCCTGAGCGTCGAGCCGACTTCGCCGGGCGCCATGCACCTCACCGTGACCGCGCTCAACCATTATCCTTTCGAGGATTCGGTGATCGTGCAGGCCAGCCAGTACGCTTACGTGACGTTTCTGCGTTACGTGATCAGCGATCCGGCGCCGGGCGGCAACGACAACGGTCAGTTGAACGCCGGCGAGTCGATCGAACTCCCGGTCTGGGTCAAGAACTGGGGACAAAGCCAGGGCACGGGGATAACCGGCGCGTTGAGCACGGCCAATGCGTACGCCGCGCTCAGCGATACGTTGAAGGGTTTCGGGAACATCGCCGCGAATGATTCGGCCTATACGGGCGCGGACGGCTTCAATGTCGCGATCTCTCCTTCTTGTCCGGACCAGACCACGATACTCTTCACGCTGACCTGCCGCGACAATGTCGATTCGACATGGTCCTCGCAATTCAGCATTTCGGTTCACGCGCCGGATCTAGTCTATTGGCAATACTCGGTGGCCGGCGGCAATAATATCCTGGAACCGGGCGAGACCGCGGACGTGGTCCTGACCCTGATGAACGAAGGCAGTGCGGCGGCAGGGAATGTCAATGCGACCCTGGTGAGTTCTTCGTCTCTGATCACAATCAATGACAATGGAGGCAGTTTCGGCATGATACTGCCGGACAGCACCGGCAGCAACTCGGCCGATCCCTTCAATGTGACGGCGAGTAGCAGCGCGGCGTACGGGACAATGGTGAGTTGTGATCTGATCATCGAAGCTGATTTCTATACCGATACCATTGGATTCGAGTTGGCGATCGGTGAGCCCGTTCCCTCGGACACGGGACATTACTATGTGTACTATTCAGGCGGTCTGCATTCGTACGCACCGGTCTTTGACTGGTTCGGGATCGCTCCGCCGGGACCGGGTACGATCGTCGCCGAGATCACGGACGAGGATGCGGATACCGTAACCGTGTCAATACCGTTCACCTTTCGGTATTACGGTGTCGACTACAATACCGTGGGTCTGTGCTCCAACGGGTTTCTCGAGCTGGGTTCGTCGACCCACCGGTTCGGCAGCAACACCGGGATACCGAGCACGGGCGGGCCGCGGGCAATGGTGGCGGCGTTCTGGGCTGATCTCAATCCGGCACTGGCCGGCGATATCTATCAATATCATGACGCCGCGAATCATCGCTGGCTCGTCGAGTTCAACGATGTCGCGCATTACGGTGCGGTCAATGACCGGGAAACCTTCCAGGTGATATTGCTGGATCCGGCGTACTACCCGACGCCGACCGGCGATGGTGAGATCCTGGTACAGTACTTGAACGGCATGGCGCAATCCGGTGCGACGTTCGGGATCGAGAACCAGGCTGAGGACGTTGGTATCCAGTACTATTATAACGGCGCCTATCATGAGTGGGCGGCCGTGGTGACCGATTCATTCACCCTGCGGTATACCACTTACCGGCCGGATTATGTGGGGGTAGAAGAATACGGTCACGCGAGCGGAGTGCCGCTACGGACATTGCTGACGTGGGTTTCGCCGAATCCCTTTGTCCGTGACATCCGGGTAAGTTATCAGCTCGCGGCCCAGGGCTGGGTGAGTCTGCGCGTCTATGATGCGCTGGGCCGTACACTGTGCGGTTTGGCCGACGGGATGGGCGAGCCGGGTTACTATACGGTCACCTGGCACGGTCGCGATGAACAGGGCAGCAGGGTGCCGGCCGGCGTCTACTTCATACGCCTGGAAACCGATGACTACCAGAGCGTGCAGAAGATCGTGCTGCTCAGGTGACCGTTGCGGTTCCATCTCCGTATCGCATCGTGATATTGTTGGGCGAACCATAGTATAAGGAAAGGAGTTCACATGGTTAGGGTTTTGATGCTTGTTTTTTGCGCATTTGCAGCACTATGTCCGGGATACGAAGGGCTCTACGGCGTCGTGGCCGGCGGTGTCGTTCATGAATATGTGCCCGAATGCTACAGTGACGCCAGCTGGATATATCTTTCGAACGGGCTGAGTTTCGATGTCAATGCCGGTGAACCCGAATTGCCCGCGGCGCTCACGAGCGCGGCGTCTGAATATTATATCGTGCACTTCAACGGGCCGGTACGGAACGGGTTGCGCGAGCGGATCGATGCGCTCGGCGGCCGGGTATACGCATACATTCCCAACTATTCCCTGCTGGTCGGAATGAACGAGACCGTGAAGGGTGAAGTGGCACGGATCGAGGGCGTGGATTGGATAGGTATCTACCACCCGGCCTATAAAATCTCGAGCCAGGAAGAGTTCAGGGATTTGCGCGGCCGGCACGAGTTGACGATCGTCGTTTACCCGGATGCCGGGCCAGACATCGTGCAGGCCGAACTGGATAAACTCGGCGCCCGGATCACCGATACCTGGTTCAGCGAATGGTTCGGGATAATCCGGTGTGACGCCGACCTCTCGCTCGTTCACCGCATCGCGAATCTTGAAGCAGTGAATTGGATCGAACCCTGGCACAAGATGGAACCGCACAACGCGAACGTCCAGTGGGTCGTGCAGACCGCGACGTCCGGAAACCGGCGCGTCTGGAACATGGGTATCCGGGGCGAGGGCCAGCTGCTCAGCATATGTGACAGCGGGGTGCGCACTTCTCATTATGCGTACCGGAGCACACCTTCATCCTGGATAACGACCTGGGGGGATTATCCATCCGACCGCAAGATCGTCGCCTATCAGCCGGCGAATTCCTACGGGCCGGGATATGCTGACTTCGGCGATGAGGCCTGCAATTACTATCACGGGAGCCACACCTCTGGCACCGCGCTCGGCAACGACGACGTGATGGGCAGCCCCAACACAAATGACGGCGTCGCGATCAACAGCCGACTTTACTTCTGTGATGGCGGCGGTTCTATGGGCTCCGTCTACATTCCTTCGAGCCTCTACGCCCTTTTCAACCTTCCCTACACGGGCAATGCGGCGGGCAGCGTCAAGATCATGTCCAACTCGTGGGGGTCGTCGGTCGCCGGCCAGTACACGACCGAAGCCATGACCGTCGATCTCTTTACATATCTGTTTCCGGACTTCCTCGTTTGCTTCTCGAACGGCAACGACGGTCCGGGGGGGATGACGGTCGGGTCGCCGGCCACGGCAAAGAATTGCGTTTCGGTCGGCGGCTGCCGCAACGGCGCGCTGCTCAACAGTATTTTCTATCTTTCGAGCCGGGGACCGACCCAGGATGGCCGGCTCAAACCGACGATCATAACGCCCGGCCAGACCGTCACTTCGGTCTACGGCGCAACCGATGCCGGTTACGCAATCATGGATGGCACAAGCATGTCGTCGCCGAGCGCGGCGGCGAGCGCGGTCCTGGCGCGGCAGTATTTTGTCGAGGGATGGTATCCGACTGGCGCGGCAAACCCTGCGGATTCGCTCATACCTTCGGCGGCCCTGCTTAAAGGTATGCTCGTCGTGAGCGCTGACCGGAACATGAGCGGGTACACGGTCCCGGATAACAACGTCGGATGGGGACGAGTCGATCTGGACAGCGCCCTCTATTTCGTTGGCGATGTCAAGGACCTGGCCGTCGTCGACCATACTACCGGGCTTTCGACTGGCCAGTATGTCGAGTACACGTACAATGTCGCATCGAATGCGGTGCCGTTCCGCGTCGCCCTGGTGTGGAACGATTACCCGGGCACGGGTGCCGCCGCCATAAAGCTTGTGAACAACCTCAACCTGCTGGTCACCGACCCGCTGAATAACGAGTACAAAGGCAATGTCTATTCGTCCGGACAATCGATCACCGGCGGCAGTCACGATTCATTGAATGTCGAGGAATGCGTGCGCATCGACCTGCCGGCGGATGGCAACTGGACCATCAAGGTATCGGCGCCGAATTGCCCGTATGGTCCCCAGCCGTTTGCGCTGGCGATCACCGCGGATCTTGCCGGTCCGGGCGTGGAAGAACTGCCGGTCATACACAAGACCGGACGGTTGAACATATACCCGCTCGTTGGACACGCGGTTCCATACCGGCTGGCGTATTCATTCGAAACGCAGACACCCCTGCGGGTCCGGATCTACAACGCGGCCGGACGCGTTGTAGACGAGAGGGACTTCGGCGTGCTCAGCGGATCCGGCGAACTGTCGCTGAGTCTCGACCGGTTTGCCTCGGGCATCTATTTTATCAGGACCCAGGCTGGCGCGATCTCTAAGATGTCGAAAGTGATCTGGGTTAAATAGGGAGCAAAGGGAGCGGATCCGGATCGTTACAATTACCGGCGGAACAGCCGTCTGAGATAGTGTCTCGCTTCAGTCACACCGAGCAATAAACAAGCTGCGTAGCACACGGCGAGGGCGGCTGGACCGCTCAGGCCGAGATTCAATATCTGTGCGGGGAACGAGGTGCCGAGGAAACCCGTGAGTACCGAATTGAGCATGAACCCGGCAAAACCGCCGATCATTGCCGCCAGGACCAGGCGCGTGGCGTAATCGACGAGCGGCGACTTCTCGAAGGGCCCGACCTTGCGGTGCAGCCTCTGGACAAGGATCGCCAGGTTGACAAATGACGCGATCGTCGTTGCCAGGGGAAAGGCCCGGAAGCCGATGGCCCGCATCAGCCCCAAGCTGATGACGACATGGAGGCCCACAGCGATAAAACTCGCGTACATGGGGGTTTTTGCGTCCCGGTAGGCGTAGAAGGCGGCCGCGACATTCCGGATGGCGGCAATGAACGGTACGCCGATGATATAGAGGATGAGCGCCTGGGTCGTGGCATAGGTGTCATAGGGCGTGAACCGGCCCCGCTCGTATATGAGCCGGGTTATCGGCTGGGCGAGAAATGCGATGATGATCGAGGTCGTGATCGTCAGGAAGAGAACGAGGTGCAGCGAATCGAAGAACGTCGATTTTGCTTCTCCATGCCTGCCCTCCACGACATACTTCGATATCGCCGGCAGCGCAACCGTACCGACCGCCACGCCGAAGAGCCCCAGGGGCAGGTGCATGATGCGGAAGGCGTAATTCAGCCAGGTCATGCTGCGTTCCTCGAGGAACGAGATAAGAAACGTATCAACCGCGACATTGATGCGCGAGGCGGCCAAGCCTAACGCGACCGGCACGAACAGAACGAGGATCTTGTGGAGAGTGGGATCCCGGAAATTGATATAGGGCTTGTAGTGGAAGCCCTTGATAAAGAGCGCCGGCACCTGGATCAGGAACTGAAGCAACCCGCCGATCAACACGCCGTAGGCCATGGCATAGATCGGATCGGTCCCGTTCCTTACAAAATACGCATATGACATAAGGGGGATGGCGATCGATATGATATTGAAGAGCGCCGGTGCCACCGAGGGGATGAAGAACTCGCGCTCGGTATTCAGGTATCCCATTGCCCAGGCGGCAAGCGCAACGAAGAGCAGAAAGGGGAACATGATCACGGTCAGGACCGCGGTCAGGCCCTGCTTGTCCGGGATCTTTTCGAAGCCATAAGCGATGATCTTCACGAGGTAAGGCGCAAGGATGATGCCGAGCACGACTATTGCGCCGACAATGATGAGCAGAATATTGAAGATATTGCTGGCGATCAGGTTCTGCTGGTCCTTGCCTTTCTGTTTTTCCGCACTCAAGATGGGCACGAAGGCCGCGGACAGCGCGGTTTCGGCAAAGAGGTCCCGCAGCAGATTCGGTATGCGGAATGCAGCAACAAAGGCGTCGGTCGACCGGCCCGCCCCGTACAGGTAGGCGAACACTGACTCTCTGGCCAGACCGAAGATCCGGCTGATGGCCGTGCCTACAGTGAACGCCCTCACGCCCCTTGTGATATCGGCCATTCCGCCATTATACAGAAGCAACCGCAGGGTGTCAACGCCGAGGTCATCTGGCAACTGTTCAGAATTTGGTGGAGTATTCTAGTGGTGCCTATTTTGCCAATTTCAGCCAATATATGTATTATTTTGGCATTAATCAATTGTCAGACGATTGTAGTTGCCCAATTCATTGGGCTGCAAAGTGCTTGATAAATCAAGCAACTACAACGTTTTGATATTCGCTTTTTCTTCTAAACATAAACGTATTGTTGCCGAAATCGGAGCTGGTTTGGGGTCACAAGCTTGATATCAACTCATGTATGCTCTTGAATCTATGTTTTTCAAAATCCACCTGATTGACTCTCAGGAAAGAAAACTTGTATTTGGTCAAGTTCGATGCATCTTCACACCACAGGATTATCCTTTTGTCTTTATGTACAACAGCAACATCTTCCCGGCCCTTGGTTTCCACAATCAAACGTTCCTGATTCTTCGTCAAAATGATAAAATCTGGATAGTACAACCGCAGATTCTCTTCCGCATCCCGATATTCCACAAAAAAACCCATTTTCTGAACGATTTTGCTAAACGCCGTCACGTCTTCAGCGCGGTCCAAGAATTTTGAAAAATCCGCTTCGAAATCGTTGTCACACGGGACATAGTTGAAAATACACCGATCAGCCGAATATACTATTTTTGACCAGATAAAGGGTCTTGTGTTCGAGAGCCTGATAGAATCCTCCTTTTTGGGTTCCCTTTCAGTGAAAGCCATATCTTTGAAGGTATCTGCGAATAACCGTATCAGCCTTTCTTGAACATCCGGAGAACTTAATTTATAGAGAACTCTCGGGTCTTCAAGGTCCACTTTCCCGGTAAATAATTTCACCACAACGTACTTTTTGACAAGGGGATAAAACTCGGCGAAAGAACCCCGGATTTTCCGTTGCTTGAGTATTTGATCGGTATAGTAGGCAATGACGCTTTTCGAATCCCGGGGTACGGGCAGATTCCATTTTCTTTTTATTACCTCCATTCCCTTTAGCATATCCACCGCGACATATTCTATTTCCAGAATTTTGTTTTCCATAGAGATTTTCAGTGAAGGCAATTTGTCAATTTCCTTTTCGTCCAGATAGAATTCTCTTATAACAATTCTCGGCGAGAGAATCGGTATTTCAATATCCTTGTCCAGTTTGTTTTCGTCCACGAATATTGTCGTCAAATTAAGCGATTTCCCGGTATCGAACTCGGCAAATTTGATTTCTTCTTGTGCCTCCAACTCCTCAAGGATATCTATCAAACCCGGTGGACCGATCACTTCAAGGACATTTATGGATTTGTCGACATTTGCGTCTTCTTCGGGAAACATTTTTCTTAGACCTCTCCCTATGACCTGCTCCGGAAGCACCTTGCGTTCGGATGTGTACGACCTCAACCCCACGATAACATTCACGTTTCTTACATCCCAACCCTCATTCAACATAAGTGTGCTTACTATCGCTTCGTAGGGATTTTTTTCAGGGTCCGGATCATCGATCCTTTGTGCGAATTCCCGCGCTTTGGGCAGATCGGCTTTTTTCACCTCTCCGGTGCTGTCCGTATGTATCAACAACACCTTATTTCTTAAATCAGGCACCGCGGAATTCACGTACTTGAATATTTCATCTGCCTCTTTGTTTTCCGGACACTGAAAGAACAGAACCGGCTTCTTTGACAATGGTTTTAGTTTTTCCCTGTATTCCCGCCATCGCCTTATCCCGGCATCGATCCAGGCTCGGTATCTCTCAACCGTCTTCTTTGAGGCTATCTCCTCGGCGCCTTTCACCAATCCTTTCAACGGTAGTTTGACGATATTCATCTCAATTGCTTCTTTCAATGAAAAATCGACAATGATCCAGGGAAACAAGGCGCCGGTTTCGGTCTTGGGCGTGGCCGTAAAGTCAAGTTCCATATTAATGCCTTTGCCGTGTTCCGATACCAGATTCCTGTTGAGTTCCAGAAGTATCTTCTTCCACGCCTTTTCGAAACTATATATGTGATGTGCCTCGTCTTTCAGAATCATGATATTTGAGCATGAAGTCAGAACCTTTCGTATTCTGTTCTCCTGATAAATATCGCGGACATTGTACACCTCGGGCAATTCCATAACTTTGTCAACGTATTCGGCGATTTCCTTTCCCTTTTTCTTTCTCTGCTCCAGCTGCTGGATATTAGTCAAAAACAGTACCCTTTCAGGAATGATATGGATAGGTTCCTCTTTCAAAATCACCTTGAGGTCGAATTCCTCCCGCCATTCGGGCGGGACGAGCGGCAGTTCCCGGAATATTCTGCCGTCCCTGAAATCCCTTGCCAGCCGGTCGTATATCACATTCTTTTCGCCCGCGATGAGCAGGTATTTTGAAGTGTAATCGTCCTTGCTTTCTTTCCGGTGATTGAAATACTGCCAGACAATACTCAATGCGATTACATAGGTTTTACCTGAGCCGGTTGCCATCTTGAAGGCATAAAGCGGATACTGGTCATAGGATGGATCATACCCCTGTATCGGACCTGCTCCGAAATCCCTTGCCATGTCTATGAAATTCCGCTTTTTCATCACCTCATATACATAAATCAGGGTCTCGATGCCCTTTCTCTGGCAGAACCAGAACCCGAAAGGCTCCTTATCGGCAATATGATCTTGGCGGAACCAGAAATTCAGCAGACGGCGGGTCGTAGCGGTTGTATTAGCATAGCCCTGTTCCCGCCAGGCAAAAACCGCCTCGCGGAGTCTATTGACTAAATATGCCTTGCTCGGTCGGCGCTGATCAGGATGCAGCCGTTCATCAGGTCTCACTTCACCATCACCTTCAAAACCTTGTTCGTATCATTTCCGAACACATCCACCAGTTTAGCAGAGCGTAGCGAGTATATAGGAATTAGGGGATAAATTATCTCTTGCCTCCTATTGACTTTATCAATCCTGATAATAATTTTGCCACCTCTTTAATCTGTTCTAGAAGACGTTTGTTAGCTTGCATATAACCCAAGTCTTTTGAGAGTATAATATAGTAGTTAAGTTCATCCAAAGAACCCTGAGCGATGTTATAGAAATTTAACTTGTCTTTAATACCACGTTTTCTAAAACCTTCGGTGATATTTGCTGGTACGGATACAACCGCTCTTCTCATTTGTGAAACAAGGCCAAACTTCTCTTCAGAAGGGAAGTCATCGGTAATTTTATAGATTTCGAGCACTAACTGATGTGCTTTTTGCCATACTATCAAATCCTCAAAACTCTTTACTTTCCACTTATCTACCATATTCTCGCTACTGGCTACTGTTTCTTCTTTCACATTTTCACCTTGATTGTTTTATTCGTATCGTTCCCAAATACATCAACGACTTTCACCATTATCTGCTTTTTCCTTTTTTCTCGCTCCTCACTACTTGCTACTGTATACTTATGCCTTGCCTCGTAATCCACCCTCGGATTCTTCTTTACCCGGAAACTCTGCCACTGGTTGTGAAACGTATCCCCTTTGTAATCCCAGTCAATCGCCCAGTAATCTATGAGTTCCCGCGAATCCTTCACCCTGCCGGCGATTTCCGCAAGTTCGGCAGTCGGAGGAATCTGGAAATCATTGATCTTAAGGGTAACATCATTGCCTTTTTTAACCTTTGTTTCGATTTCCAGATATGCAACTTCGGCGAATTTTACATGAGGCAGAAGTTCTTTTTCCACCACTTCCTCGGGAATCGTGAACAACTTCAAGTCAAAACCGACTAATGCGGCTTTGATTTCGTTCACCGACGGGATCTGAACAAGTTTCAAATCAACGCCGTTCTTCTTTGCTAATGACTTAGCAAGCTCATTCACCTCATAGCTCCATTCCCAGCCCAGGACATCAGCTTTATTAAAGTTGTTTGCCCGGCACTCGATAACCACTTTTTCGATTTCTTCCATCGTTACCGGCGCGTTCAATGGACCGACGTGAATTGCCCGGTCTCCCTTGCTGCCGTGCAAATACCTGAACCCACTCAATGCCTGGGCTTGATAGAGCCGGAGCATGAAGGCAAGATATTCGTCCTGCTTTTCCTGCCAGTAAACTGTCTCGTAATTCCCGATATTCCACAGTTCAAAAGGCCGTGCCGGCTTGCCGTATTTCTTATCTGCCATTTTCATTCCTCCATCTCTTTGAGTATTTTCTCAAAGGAGGTTTTGAGCTCAGGCAATCTCTCTTTCATAACCCGCCAGACAATATCATAATCAACGCCAAAGTAAAAATGTATGATTTTATCTCTCGTTCTCGCCATATCGACCCAGGGTAAATTTCCATATCTTTTTCTTATCGTCTCAGGTATATTTTTTGTCGCCTCTCCAATTACTTCAATCTCTCTCACTACAGCGCTCTTAGTCTTTTCATCCTTCATAAATTCATCAAAACTCATCGCTCCGATGAAACTCTCAATCTTATTCATAGAATCCAAAATATCTTCTATCAGAAGTTTGTAATCTCTTTTCATATTTCTACTGCCTCACTTAGAATTTTATCCCTTAGTTCTACACGCAAGACGGGTTTTCTCACTAGATCAACCTTGATTCCCAATATCTCTTCAAGGTGCCTTTCAATCTCTATGAACTTCAAGAGATCCGGCACTTCATAAAAATCCACAAGAATATCAACATCACTTCTTTTCTTCTGCTCGTTTCTGACATAGGAACCAAAAATTTTTATTTCCTTTATTTTGTATTTCTCTTGGAGTTCTGTTTTATATGAAGATAATAGTTTTTTTATCTCCCCAAGAGTTTTCATTTTTCCTCACCTGCCGTCAAGTCCTTTGAATTGTGTATGTCCAACAGCCTTTTTCTTGTAACCTGAATCGCGAATTTGGATAAGTCGGATCCGATCCAGCGCCTGCCGAGTTTCTCGGCGACCGCCAGAGTCGTACCCGAGCCACAGAAGAAATCTGCTACGATATCGCCGTCATACGAGGAAGCCATAATAATGCGCCTCAGCAATACCTCCGGCTTTTGGGTATCAAATTGCAGTGCCTCTTGGGACTGACCTTGCAACG
Organism: Caldifarciminota bacterium; assembly: GCA_014859085.1. Classification (GTDB taxonomy): domain Bacteria; phylum Hydrothermota; class Tepidihabitantia; order SM23-42; family SM23-42; genus SM23-42. The sequence goes on along the minus strand of JACUUY010000057.1, from coordinate 2,484 downwards.
GGTTTACTTCTTTATCCACCCATATATCGGAAACTATTTGCCCTGGCAAATCTTTCAAATAAACCTTTAACCTATACATCCCTGATTGTGTCTTATAAATCCTTCCTTCTTTCCAGAATTTCTCGAGTTTTTCCTTCGAATAAAGCCATGGTGCATTAACGCCACGGAATTCGAAAACGTTGCGGTCAGCGGTTCTTTGAACACCTCCAGCAATCAAAGCTGTCGTTTGGTATAGCCCTCTGCCATCTTTATCGTCGTGAGCAAAGCTATTCAAATAGTCTTCATCAGGTACACGATAAATAGGATTTACTTTACAGTTCTCAATATTTTTAGCAAAAAGAAATATTATGTCATGTTGAGTTCCTAAACCTGTAGATTGAGCTTTCGGGCTATTTGTCTTCCGCCACACAATCTGGTTAACAAAATTCTCATACCCAAAAATCTCATCCATCATTACCTTGACATAATGACCAACATGCCAGTCAAGATGTACATAGATGGAGCCATTTTCCGCAAGGAATTCCCTCATCAAAATCAACCTCTCATACATATATTTTAGATAAGAAGCAATTCCGCCGCTCCAGGTGTCCTTATACGCCCGTTCTTCGATGATTGAAGGTTCCTTCTCTATCTGTTCGTCGCCGATTTTTGTCCGCACCGTGAAATCCGCACCGGTGAAAAACGGCGGGTCAATATAGATAAGGTTTATCTTCCCTGCCCAGCCTTGTTTGATGAGTGAAGACATCACCAGTTTGTTATCGCCCCAGATAAGCAGATTTTTCCAGTCCTTCGGGTAATTCGCCGGATATTCATCTTCCGGATAAAGCTGGGCAGGGTCAAAAAGCCCATCTTCCAGATCCTTTAGTCTCGGCTTGTTAACGGTTTCGACGGTTTGAAACGGTAGATTCGGTTTTTCAATGGGGATTTTCTTTCCTTTCTCGAATTCATCATACTTTGCGTGCCAGAGAAGTTCGACGTATTTCTTGTTATCTTCTGCCATATTTACGCTCCACTTATTGGCTGAGAACCCGCATATAGTTTCTCGATTGAGTAAAACAGAGTATATAGCACTCGCGTCGCTATCTCTGTAAAATTATTATAGATGACAGGCTGAACTTCCATTCTGTGAGCACCGAAATTCCTAAAACCATAGGTAATGGCCAGATCTTCTTCGATAGACGTTAGCGTGGGTTGAACTTGAAACCTGTAATGAGAATTCAACAAATTACATAACGTCGTGGAAAAATCGCGTTTGAAATCGTTATTCAAAGCGTCCATTTTATCTGGATCAAAATTTACTGAGAGTATAGGAAGGTCTATGTAATGATCTCGAAGTTTCCATTTTCTTTGATTAGGATTATTCTGCTTAAGAATATTATCAATTATAAGGCAAAAAGCAAATATTACATTTGCGTGCAATAATGAACTAAACGCATTTTGTGTTAATCTTTGATCTATATTTCCAAGCAGATTTCTGAGTCGAAATATGTTAAATATGCAATAGAACACTTCTTCTCGCAGATCATGATTTTCCAAAAAATTCAATTTCAAATCGGATAATTCTAAAGCGCCCCGATTACTTTCACGATATTCTATCAATTTATGTTCTAAGATCTCGACTATCTCCTTGACAATCGGCAAGAAAAACTGGTCCTGCTTTTCATAATCGAGCGTAACAAAAGCGTAGGCTGGTGTGCGGCTATCAAGATTCGGTGGCGGTTGTTTATTCTCCTCCAGCGTTTTGCGGTCTTCCTCCAGCGCCTGGTGCACCAACAAGAAACCTCTTTCCAAATCTCCACTTGCAATGCAGGTCCCGCCCCAGAAATAGTATGGAGTTCCTTTATGGATTCTTCCATTTTGGTGCTTGCTTTCCCACTCGTTGGCTATGTCGGCAGCCATATTCCAGATATACTCCCCATCTCTGTATCGGCCTTGAATCATAAAGGATTGCCAGATTATAGTGAAATTCTGAAAGAAACTATCATGTAATCCGTAATTATTGATATTCGTATCGAAAAACCTTAATGCTTCTTTCCGAAATAAATCAATATCCAAACCACAACCGTGAAAAAAACTCTCGTGCATTTTCAAAAACTGCGTATTCATGGAAATGCCGAGGTCTTCCATTTGCATGACTCTTTCCCCAATCCGGAATGTAAATTTACTCATATATTTTTCATGCCATTTGCCTGATTCTTTTGGCGATTATCCTCTGTTTACACATATTCCTAACCAAGGTTATCTCCATTCGTTAATCCTATCCACTATCAAATCCTTGTCAATATTGTGGTTTTCTTGAAATCGTTCAAAGCTTGGCGGAGCGTTTTAATGTTACCGATTTTGCCAATTCCTCCAATTATCTATTTCGATGAAATGGTTTGATATTCGTTTTTTCTGAAAGTAAACGTGCTCCTGCCGAAATCAGCGATTAGAGAATGAGATTGCCACACCCTTGCCTATGGCAAGGGTTCGCAATGACAGAGG
>JACUUY010000056.1 GCA_014859085.1 Caldifarciminota bacterium | reverse complement strand
TTTAGAATTTAGGATTTCGTTGCACGATACTCGTGCAACGTTCGGCAGCTTCGAACGTCGTCGGTATCCCGCCCATTTCATGCGCCCAGCACGACGTTATGAGAAGATTCTTGACCGGCGTCTTGACCCGGACCTTGTAGGCATCGCTGTAGTACCATTTGTTGGGGTTCCACGACCAGGCCGAAGTCGCGCCGTCCGTGTTGCCCGTGTAGCGCTCGTAGGTTAGCGGCGTCGCCGCATCCTCGAATTCGATGTGCTTTTCAATACCCGGTATGATGACCGCGGCTTTTCGTATCATGGCCCGCTTTGCCTTATCCTTGAGTCTCCTGTAGACCTCGCGGTCGCCATTACCCCAGTTATTCATCCAACGGTAGGGTGCAGGCGTCTGGATCATGAGCGAAGACTTGCCGTCCGGCGCGTTCTTTTCATGGAGCATCGACGTCGAGTATAACCATAAGGAAGTCTTCTCAAAGAAATTCTCATCTGCCGCGTTGTATATGTTGCAGTCAGGCCGGTGGTCAAAATATGTGACGTGGGGCAGTTTCATGTACTCCTGCAGTTTTGCCGAGCAGATATTCAATCCCAGATAGACCGTGACAAAGCCTTCGGAGACAGCCGCCGCCCGTAGTTTTTCCGTAAAGCCCTGGGGCAGGAGCATCTTGTCACCGAGCATGTTCAGAAATGTCTTCTTGTAGTCGCAGGCCGACAGGACGTAATCGGCCGGGTGTTCGCGGTTGCCGCAAATGACGCTCGCCACGGCGCCGTTGCGGGTCAGGATCTTCTCGACCCGCGCGTTCAAGCGCAGCTCGCCGCCGAGCTGCTTGAAGTTCTCAGCCAGCACATCAGCCCACGACTGCATGCCGGTCTTCACGGTCCAGTAATCTTCAATGAACGCCATGAAGGCCGCGGGAACGATCGACGCCGACATGTCGGGATAGCCGAAATCCTTGAGCAGCTGGTACAACGGCGTGCCCCTATCGAAGTACCGAGCCGTAAATTCGGTTATCGTCATCTTCTCGTACTTCCGGAACATGCGCATGAAGCTGAGCATGGTCAACGGAAAGCTTATCTTGTCGACGAAATTCCTCGGCTTTGCCAGTGCGCCGTACAACATGCGCATCTTTTCCACGTCAGTCCAGTAGCGGTCGAGATTCTCCCTCTCTGAAGGGTAGGCAGCATACATTGCCGCTTTCAGATCTTCCACCTTGTACATATTACATTCGAAATCCCTGGTTACCAGACGTGAATGCTGCCGGACAAAAGGGACTTTGTCTAAAAGGCCGAGCTCTTTCATCGCCGGGAAGACGACGTGCGACGATTCGAATGACAGGGTGCCGCTTTCAAAGTAGTAACCCTGCTGGCGGAAGCCGGCCGTGTACCCGCCCGGCGCGGTGTGCGCTTCGAATATGGTAACCTCATGTCCTTTCTTCGCCAGCAGGTTGCCCGCCATTAATCCGCCCATACCGGCACCGATTATCGCGACCTTACTCATTGATCCTCCCTTATTGCAGAAGTTGAGACATTTCTGCCCGCGTCATGGATAGGCGTATTGTTTGATGATAACGCGAACGGTCTTGGGTCTCGGGGACTGCGAATTGTCGACATTGAGCACGACGGTCTTGGCCTGCCTGGCGATGACGCGACCGTAGAAGCCGATGCGCGAATCGATTTTTGTCTGCTTTATGAGCGATCCATCTTCGTCGAGCAAAAAAACAATCACATCCTGGTCCAACGTTGTAGCGACACACATCGTGAGCGTATTGTCGAGCAGATCTATCTTGAGTTCGCTCGTCCGGTTCGCCCTGACATCCAGCGCCGTTTCGGCAAACTGCACGAGCGGCGCCGATTTCAGATAACCACCATCTTCGATGATCGGCCAGTATATCAAAACCTCATGACGGTCCCACTCGTGCGCCGCATAGCCGAAAAGACGCTGGTCCTCGTCGAAAGTGAGCTCGCCGGGCAGAACCTCTGAAACCTTTATAAAACGCTTGTTCCGGTAGCCGTAGACCTCGGTGAGGAATCCCTTTTCCGGCAGGGTCAAGATCGCGAGTTCATTGCCTTTCGTGCCGCTGAAATAGTCGCCTACTATAATATCGGCAAGAAAATCCTCTCCGGCGACAATCGTATGTAGCTTACCCGAAACACCATCCTGCACGGTCACGATCTTCATGCCCATTCTTATGACGTCGTCAATGCCGTCGCCCGTGACATCGGCGCGAATGGTCTTACCCGCCCCAGGCGACATGGCAATTATAAGCACCAATAAGATATGTCTAAACACAAGACCTCCTAAACGCTCGTCGATTCTTCCCGATCCGATAGCAATATTGTCCCGCTGATCATTCTATGCGCATATCCCAAAGTCAATATCCGCGCTGGTCTCTGTCGCTTGCGGCATTGCGGCCAATTATTTGGCGCGCGCCGAGCATCATGCACGCAAAATCGCCAAGAAAATGGCCAATCACAGGTACAACGAGGTTGCCGGTGACCGCATACATCACGCCCAGCCAGATACCCAGCGCCGAGGTGCCGGCAATACCAGATATGGACTGATAGAAGTGGGCGATGCCGAAGAGAAACCCGCAGATCAAGACAGCCAATGGCTGCATTACATAGCCTGCTGCATGAGACTGCATAATTCCCCGGAAGAATATTTCTTCCAGCAAACCTGCCTCCAAGCTGATCACTCCGAACGTGCCGATCAATGGCAGCCAGTGTCTTGGCAGTGATTCAACAAGACGGGATCCGGAATTCGCGGTCTCTCCGCGCTCAGTCTTGAACCGCGATGCGATCACCTTCCAGAAAACGTATATCGCGACGAATCCAACCGCGGCCAGCACGCCAAACCCCAGGCCCTGCCAATTCATTATGAAGCCGGACAATCCGAGGACTTGCGCCAATTCTTTCCTCCCGAGTATGGCGAAGACAACGACCAATCCGATGACGATCAGCATCTTGAGCGTGGAGAAGAGCAACGCCTTATAAATGAAATATCCCTGCGTCCCACCGCGCCTTTTTGGATCCAGGAAAAGAGAAATGAGTATCAACAAAACGTATGCGCCGGCAATCGCTACAGTCAACATTATCGCTCCGGGTAATCCTCTTGCCTAATCAACCGGACCGGTGACATCCGATTACAGTTGCGATCGACCTGCACAGGGTAGCCATTGAATTATAATAAGAAAAGATGCTCACTGTAAAACCAAATCCTGAGACTGTTCAGTCTGATCGACCTGCACTGCCGGTGGTTCATTGCTGCACAAGGACCTTGTGCGGCTGAACGGTCAGCCGCCGTCGCAGGAAACAAATAACGCCAGGAAAATGAAGACGGCCGCGTACCGCAGAATCTGCAGTGCCCGTTCCGCTTTTTTGCTCCTTTCTGTGTTATCCCACGCGTCAACCATAGAGTGCATTCATTACCCGGCCAGAGCGATCAGAGCACTCCTATTTTGGATTGAAGGTTATGGTATACGTGCTGTGCGAATGCCACATGTCACCGTCGGTGCTGTCAAAATCCCGGGTGATCGTGAAGGTCTCGCCGTTCTTCATGCGGGCAAGCGGCACGATGTAGTATTCCTCATCGCCGCCGTACCACGGCGTACAGCCCGCCGGCTGGGGCTGGTTGGCGCTGATCTCCTCGTCGCAATCCCATGTCGCGAAGTAACCGTAGATGCCGTCGCCGACAAAACCATATGTCAGATAGACCTTGTCGCCGACGATCCAGCCGACCACACAGTTCTCAGGAACGCCCATGCCACCGACGCCCTTGGGAAAACGCGGTTCGGGCGGATTGTTGTTCTCCGGGTCGTTGTTCTCCCAGTGCACGATTCTCATGCTCTTTTCCACAGGAAAGAGCATGCAGAATATTCTGGGCAACTGCCCGTTGTTGGCCGCCATCACGCTTTCGTGTAGGGGCGGCATGACGCGCGTTCCGGTCTCAAGATAGTCGAAATTCCCGGTTTCACCCTGGAATTCCATTTCTATCGTATAGTTGAACACGCAGAAGACATCCGACCCCGAGGCACAGACACCGTTGTTCTCCTCGACGACCCGCACGATCATCGTGCCGCCATGCAGCGAACTGAACATGACCAGGCACATTGCAACAACCAACTGCAATTTGAGTATCATACACTCCCCCTTTTTGTCATAGAATACCTTGTTTTGTTATTCTGCAAACCTCGCTGGTGATATTTTCACTTTTAGGCAGCGCTGCTCCATGGAGTATAACAAAACCATGGTTGTTGTCAATGAATAAGCCGCGTGGCGATGCAAAGCAGTGAACCGCCGCGCCGCGTGAAAAAGAGGGCAGGCTAGCGCCTGCCCGGTTGTATGGACGTGCCTTACATAATTGTCAAATTGTCAAGCACCGTCCCCGCTACTTGATCTCGACGTCGATGTGCTTTGGCTTGATCGATTCCGGTTTGGGTAGAGAGATGTTGAGAACGCCGTCTTTGTAGCTAGCCTTTACCTTATCCGCATCAACATCGGTCGGCAGCGTTATCATGCGGCTGAATCTGCCGTAGGAACGTTCGATCCGGTGGAAGGTCTTGTTCTTGGTTTCGTTTTCCTGCTTCCGTTCGCCCGTGATCGTCAGCAGATTGCCCTGGACCGATACCTTGATGTCTTCCCTGATCATACCCGGGACCTCGGCCTTGACCATGATCTTGTCATTGTCTTCCTCAATGTCAACGACCGGCGCCCAAAAACCTTCCCGGTCTTCGGGCACGCCGCCGAAAAGACCGCTGAACAAACGGTCCATGTCTGACCGTAAACTAAGCATGTCTCTAAATGGCTCCCAACGGCTCAAGTATTTGTCGCCCATAATTACCTCCTTCTTGCTTTCTTTCTAACTCTTTGACAGATCTGGCCGCGTCGTAGTTTAGTCGAAAAAGCGTGAAATACGGCTAAAGCATGCGATATTTCGGCTACTTGACACTGGCAAGAAAGTATTGTATAGTGCCAGATGAAACCAAAGAATCAAACCATCATCTTCTTGCTGATTTTGCTGTATAGCATGGCTAATGGCGCGCGTGCGAATGGAGCGCGTCATGCCGCACCATCACCGGACGCAAGCCGGATCGCCTTTTCTTGTCACGGTGACATATGGACCGTGGATGCCGCAGGCGGCAAGGCCGAACGGCTCACGGTCAACCCCGCTTATGACAGCCGACCCTACTGGTCACCCGACGGCAAAATGATCGCGTTCATGACCGACCGCTGGGGCAATGACGACATCTGCGTCATGCCGGCGGACGGAAGCCGGCCTCCTGAGCGCATCACCTACCATTCTATCTATGACCTGCCATACGGCTGGTCGCCGGACGGCAATTCGGTGATCTTTCTATCGCAGCGCCACACGCTAATGCCAGTTCTGTACCAAGTGGAAATCACGGCCGGCGTGCCCCGTGTTTTCCTGCCGTTTATGGCTTATAACCCGACGCTCCTGCCCGATGGGAAGACCGTCTATTTCGATCGCGGCGGCGATGCATGGTGGCGGAGGCGGTACAAGGGCGGAGCAAACCAGGAGATATGGAGGAAGACCCTGCCAGACGGCAAGTCCGAGCGGATTACGGACTATGCAGGCATGGATGCCTGCCCCATGTATTCGCGCGTTGACAATAAGATCTATTTTCTGAGTGACCGCGGGCCGGATACAGTGAGCAACCTGTGGCGCATGGACCTCGACGGTAAGAACCCCGAACAAATCACCTTTGAAAACGAAGATGTCCGTTTCCCGCGGATCAGCTTCAACGGAGAGCTGATCGCCTACGAGTGCTTCGATGAGATCGGCACTTACGACGTGCGAACCGGTCAGACGCGGCGCCTGGACATATTCTGCGCTCAGGACTACAAGCAGGAACCCTTCACGATCGAGACCTTCACGGCCCATGCCTCGGAGTTCACGCTCTCGCCGGACGAAGGGGAACTTGCATTTGTCGTCCACGGCGATATCTTCGTGATGGAGCTGAAAGAGGGAATGCCGGGCAAGATCGTGCAAGTCACCAACACGCCGTTTGTGGAGAAAGACGTCTCCTGGCATCCAAGAAATGAGATGCTCGTTTACGCCTCGCTCGAAGACGGCGACATGGATATCTACACGATCCAGCCCCAGAAAGAAGAGAAGTTCTCAGAGGACCTCATTTTCGTAACCGAGAAAGTGCTCGACACGGGCAACACCGAACACAAGCCAGTTTTTTCGCCCGACGGCGAGATGATCGCCTATTTCAAGAACCACGGCGAGCTCCATGTCATGCGCCAGGACGGCACGCAAAGCCGGAGACTGTGCCCGGACAACGACGTATTATGGATCGACTGGTCGCCGGACAGCAAGTGGCTGGCATTCAGCCGCACCGCGCTCGGCTGGCGCGAGGACGTCTATGTCGTGCGGGCCGACGGCCGCCAGGAACCGGTCAACATCTCCAACCATCCCAATGATGACTACAAGCCGATGTGGAGCCAGGACGGCCGGAGGATCGCCTTTGCCTCGCGCGACGCGATCGGCAACCTTTGGATGAAATACGTCTTCCTGCTCAAGGAGGACGCGGAAAGGGATACCGAGTACTGGGAAAAGACCGGTTCCGACACCGTGCAGGTGGCAGGACCGGTTGTCATCGATTTCGAGAACATCGGCGAGCGGGTCCGCACCGTGACGCAGGTGCGCGGCGGCTACAACCGGGTCGCTCAATCCCCGGACGGCAGGCAATTCGCGATCCACTCGGACAACCTGGGCAGCAATGATATCTGGACCGTGGACTGGCTGGGCAAAGAATTGAAAAGGGTCACCCAGGCAGATGTCGATCCAAAGATGTTCTCGGTGTCGCGTGACCGGAAGAAGATCCACTACCTTTCCAAAGATGGAAGTCTCTTCGCGGCGGACATCGCGACCGCGCAAGCCCAGCCGCTGGCGTTCCAGACCCGCATCAAGGTCGACCGGGACCTCGAACGTGACCAGGTCTTCAGGCAGGCCTGGTGGGCTTTGCAGGATGGTTTCTACGACAGCGATTTCCACGGCGTCGACTGGCCGGCGATGTACGACAAGTACCGTGAATGGGCATTGCGCAGCCGCGAGACCCGCGACTTCCACGATGTCATCAGAATGATGATGGGCGAGCTCAATGCCTCCCATCTCGGCATCTGGAAGAGCGAACGTAACGGCGAAAAGAACGGCTCGATCGGCATCATACCCGACCCGTTCCACGAAGGCGCCGGCATCCGGGTCCTCGATGTGATCCCCAACACGCCGGCGGCCAAATTGGAGGCGTATATCCGCGCCGGCGATGTGATCACCCACATCAACGGACGGAAGATCGGGAAAGGCGCCGACATCGATGAATTGCTGCGCGATCTGAGCGGCAAAGAGACGATGTTCACGATCGCGAGAGGAAAGAAAGACAGGGATGTCCGGCTGACGCCTGAGGATCCGCAGTCAATCCTCAGGACTGTGAACAAAAACTGGGTGCAGGCCAATAAGGACTATGTGCATGAAAGGAGCGACCGGCGTATCGGGTACGTCTACATCGCGTCCATGGGCGAAGCAAACCTCAGGAAGTTCGAAGCCGACCTGTACGAAGAAATGGATAAAGAAGGGCTGATCATCGATATCCGGTACAATGGCGGCGGTTCGATTCACGACGAGCTCTTGAACATCCTGCGCCGGACCGCCTATGCCTACTCGATAAACCGGGGCGGTCAGAAATCGTACAGCTCGCTCTTCAAATGGGACAAACCGACGGTGCTGCTGATCAACGAGTTCTGCTACAGCGATGCCGAGATCTTTCCGGCCGGGTTCAAGGAACTCGGGCTGGGCACGGTCATCGGCAGGCCGACCTTCGGCGCGGTGATCGGCACGGTCGACATCGAACTCCACGAGGGCACGAATTTCCGGGTGCCGACGACCGGCTGGTATTTGCTGACCGGAGTGAACCTCGAGAACACGCCGGTCGAGCCGGATATCTTCGTCGAGAACGCGCCGGAAGAGGACGGTTCGAGCCAAGACACCCAGCTCGAGCGCGCGATCGAACTGCTCCTCTAAGCTGCCGGGGTCAAATTTCCAAACTCCAATGGGGCATAAGTAAGCTGCAGTCCCGGAGCGCCTAGATCTCTCTCCTTGTCTGTACAATGTTTGAAGTTTGAAGATCTGACCCCATGTTGTGCATGTTGTGCAAAATTGTCAAATTGTCAAGCACCGTCCCCGTGAGAGATGCCCGGCTGTCGTGCGCATGCACTCTGATGGGTTTGCCGAACGCGACCGCGATACGCCGGCCCGGCGCGGGCATGGATTTGTAAGTCGCGCCGATATCGAGCGCTGGTACGACGTGAACCCTTGCCCCGGCCCTTGCCGCCTGAAGGCACGGGATGGCAAAACCCTGCCTCAAATTGAGATCTTTCAGGTCGGGCCGGTTGTGCGTGCCCTGCGGCGCAATGATGATCGGCCGCGAATCGCCCTCGATGAGGAGATCCCTCATGCGCCTGAGCGCCGGGTAATTGCCGGGCATGTCATTGCCCTTGATCCATATCACATTCATGTCCTTGAGAAAGAAATTGACAAGAAGGTTCCGGCGGAATTTGATGTTGATGACGACCCACGGCTCGGTCTTCAAGACAATGCTCACGGCCATGCCCACGATCATTCCGCCGAGGTCGGATGAATGAGTCGTGCAGACAACAACCCTGCCCGCCTGCGCCGCCGCGCGCATATGCTCGGCACCCACAATACGGTAGTTGTATACTATCCGGTACAGCGGCGTGACGCAGGTGCATCCTATTGTGTAGTAATTCATCCGACCGCCCGACCGATTATACACGCCAACGCAGAATAATCAAGAAACAAGAGCAGTTCATTGACAGAGCGGAGTATCCGTGTATCATGCCCCCATGGACGACCGACGCTTTGAAAAGTATTTCGCGGCGAACCGAGAATTGTGGAATGCGTACACGCCCGTGAACGAGCGGTCAAAGGTGTACGACCTGGCGGCGTTCAAGAGAGGCAAGTCTTCCCTCAATAGAATCGAGATCAAAGAACTCGGCGACGTGAACGGCAAGACCCTCCTTCACCTGCAATGCCATTTCGGCCAGGACACCCTGTCCTGGGCCCGCATGGGCGCCCGTGTGACCGGCGTCGATTTCTCGAAGAAAGCGATCGAACTGGCCAAGTCCCTTGCTCGCGAGCTTTCGATCGACGCGCGTTTCATCGAGTGCAATGTCTATGACCTGCCCGGCGTTCTGGAGGAGAAGTTCGACGTCGTCTTCACTTCGTACGGCGCCCTCTGCTGGCTGCCCGACCTGGGCCAATGGGCAAAGGTCATAAGACATTTTCTCGAGAAAACGGGAACGTTCTACCTGGTGGAGTTCCATCCGCTGCTGAGCGCGTTCGACGACGAAGGGGTGCTGAAATATCCTTACTTCGCGACGGCTGAACCGATGCGCTATGAAGTCAAGAAGGGCTGTTATTCAAACCCGGACGCGGTCTTCAGCGCCGAGTCGTACGAATGGACGCACAGCCTTTCCGATACGATCAACGCCCTGCTCCAGGCCGGACTGAAGATAGAATTCGTCCACGAATTCCCGTTCTCGGTCTACGGCGACCGGCCGTTCCTGAAACAGCGGGAGGATGGTTTCTGGTATCACCAGAACGAAGACATCAACGTCCCGCTGATGTTCTCGATAAAGGCGCGCCCCTAACCGGTCTTCTTCTGGCCCCTGAGGCAGGCGCAGGCGCTGTGCATGTTCGCGCAGATGCCGCCAAAGATCGAGAAGAGACCCCAGAAGAGCGGCATCAACAAGACATGTCTGAGTGTCGGTTTCACGTGCGGCAACAGGTAGATACCCCACGTGACCAGAAAACAACCGATAACAATACAGCTGTGCCCGAAGATCGCCAGACCGGTCCGGCCGCCGCGCCAGCCCAAAAATGCCAGGCCGATACCGATCACCAGCGGGATCAAGCTGCCCACAGACGAAGTCTGCACCAGCCCGAAAATGCCAAAGACTGCGAGCACAATACCAAGGATCAACGAAACCCAACCTTTTGGCTTCATTCATTCCCCCCTGATAGAAGATGAAATCAATTGTGTTTTGAGTCTAATCATTGTCCTGTTCCGGCACGGTCGGATTCACCGCATCCAGCAGCTCTCCTTTTATGCCGATGACGATTTCTTTGAGCGGAATGTCGCGGCCGGCCCGCTTCTTCGCCTCCTGTATGATGCGGGTAAGGCCCGAGCAGCAGGGCACTTCCATGCGGACGATCGTAATGCTCTTCGGCCTGGCCTCGTCGATGATCCGCGCGATTTTGTCGACGTATACGCCGGTGTCGTCGAGCTTGGGACAGCCGACAAGAACCGCTTTGCCTTTGAGGAAGTCCTGATGCAGGTTGGCGTAGGCAAAAGGCACGCAGTCCGCGATGACCGCGATGTCGGCGTTCTGAAGGAAGGGCGCAGACACCGGCACCAGGTGGATCTGGACCGGCCACTGCCTCAGTTCTGACGCCAGCTTGATCCGCTGCCCGGTGTGCTCCTCGCTCTTCTCCCAGTGGGCGACCGCAGCGCCCGGGCAGGTGCCAGCACACTTGGACTCTGGTTCAACCGGAAGCTCGGGCGAGCCATCTTTGTTGCCTTGCTGGTGCTCGATATGTCTTGCCAGCACGTCCTTGATGTGCGTTGTCGTCGCCTCTTCGTCATATGGCTCGGCTTCCTGTTCGACCAGAGACAGTGCGTTCTTCGGACAATTGCCAAGACACGCGCCAAGGCCGTCGCAGTAGAACTCCTTGACGAGCCATGCCTTGGGGCCTCGCGGCGTCTCAACGATCTGCAGTGCCTGCTCATGACAGGCGGGGATGCAGTTGCCACAGCCATCGCACAGATCCTCATCGATATGGATTATCTTTCGCTTCGTTCTTTTCATACGGTCTTTCCCACCATACCTCTTGATTCAGATGCCCAGCTTCTTCCGCTTCACTTCGATGTGCGCGAGTATGCCATCGACCGCCTTGACCGCATCGGTCTCGACATTCAGTTGTCCGCCGGTCACGCCTTTGCAGTCCTCCAGGAGAAGCTTAACGAGATTGGGCGCTTTGGTCACGGGCGGCACCGGATTCACATAAGTATAGAGGCCGAGCGCGAGCGCGAAGATGGCGTCGATCGTTGCCTTCTGCTCCATGTATTCGGGCGCGACCGCGGCGACCGGCAAATCGGTTATCGCAACGTCGCCCAGGGCGTGAGATACCGCGGCCAGGAGATCGGCGAGCCGGCCCGTGTCCGTGCACGTACCATAGCTGAGTACGGGCGGTATTTTCAACGCTTCGCAGATACCCTTCAAGCCGGGTCCGGCAAGATCCTTTGCCTCAGGACTGCACAGGCCCGCGACCTGCATCGCGCCGTTGCCGCAACCCATGGCCAGCACGAGGATATCACGTTTGATCAATTCCCGGGCCACGCGCACGCTGTGCACGTCCTGCCCGTTATCGCGCAATGAGGTGCATGAGACGAGACCGGCCACGCCGCGCAACGTACCCTTCTTGATCGCGTCGAGCAGCGGCTCGAGGCTGCCGCCGAGCGCGTTGAGAATGCTCTCCGTGGAAAAACCGACGACCGCTTCTTTCACGGGCAGACCGGTGAACGGCTTCACTGACGCACGGCGCTCCTTGAAGTTATCGACCGCCATTTGCAGTAACTCGGACGCCTGTTGCTCGGCCTTTTGCGGGACGTAATTGATCCGCTCGTTGACGCCCTCGAAGGCGACGAGCTCGCTCACCGGAATGAGCTTGAACTTGTATTTTTCGGCATACATGGGATCGATGGGCATCGAGCAGTTCATATCCGCGGCAAAGAGATCGACGCACCCGCTGGCCAGGACCGCTTCCTGCATTATCCAGTTCCCGGTGAAGCCGTAGAAGACATCATCCATTTCCCAGCGCTGGATCATTTCCTGGCCGGTCTCGATGTTGGCGATCACGCGCAACCCCTTGGCGCCGGCGGCCTTTGCGTTGCTCTGCCACTCGGGACGGCGCGCCAGCTGGACCATGGCAAACCCCAGGAACGGCTCGTGGCCATTGGGCAGGACGTTCACGTAGTCCGGATCGAGCACGCCCAGGTCGACCCGCATCCTGTGCGGCCGCGGCACGCCGTAGATAATATCCTGGCAGTATTCGTTCACGATCTGGCTCTGGTAAGCCATGGCAACGCTCATGCGCATCGCCTTCAAGGCCAGGCTGACGTAGTAGCCGTCGACATTGGTCAGGCACGAGCTCGTCGCCAGCATCATCTCGCCGTAGATACCACCCGGAAAGATGTCCAGCTTCCGCCATGTGTCTTTCCGTTCTTTCGTGGCCAGGGCTTCGACGATCTTGCTCGGCTCGCTGTAGGGCCTATTGAAATCCTCTTTCGCGAAATCATAGAGGCGCATGGCGATGTCTTTGTCACTGCCTGATGTGTCGAGGCCTAAACGCCCGGCAAAGGTTCTGAGCTTCTCCGGCTCGCTGATCTCGAACGGCGTCTGGCCATTGATCGTCGCGCGCAAGGTCTTGAGCGTCTGCTCGGTGTGATAGTGGTAGGTGGACGCGCCGAGTACGTTGCGCAGGAGCATCATGCGCATCGCCATCCCGTCGCCGGTGATGCCGCAGACGCCGCGCTTGTCCTTCTCGACATCGGCGCGGCAGGGACCGTTGGAGCACAGGTCGCAGCGCACGCCGCCCATGCAGAATGGACAGCGCTGGTCCGGATTGCCGCCCATACCCTGGGCTTCGTAGCGGTCCCAGATGTTGGTCATGCCGTCTTTCTTGATCTTCTCGTACAGTATGATTACTGATTCATGATGCGAGATTCTTTCTTTCTCCATGATTTCTCCTTTCTCAATGCTGCTGCACTTGCTCCGCTAAAGATGTCGGCGAGCGTGTAATTATCAAAGAATGAATCGACCCGTTGTTTAAGCTCGTTCCAGCACGCCTTCATGGGGCACGCGGCCGCGCGCGCGCAATGGCTATCCGCCTTGCCCAGGAGGCATAGCACCGGCGCCGTGGTTTCGCCGACCGCTTCGAGCACATCCCTGAGCCTGATCTCGCGCGGGTCGCGCGCCAGCGAGAAGCCGCCGCCAGGACCCTTTTTGCCCCTGATCAACCTGGCCTGGCGGAGCCTGTAGAGTATCTGTTCGAGATACTTCGGCTTCACGCGCTGGCGCTTTGCAATGACCGAACCGGAGAGCGCTTTGCCAGGAGGTTGTTGAGCCATTTCAATGAGCGCCCGCAGGGCATACCTGGTCTTCGTTGTTAATTTCACGCTATATCTTACTTAAAAAGTAAGTTATTGTCAATCCCCTTGTTAGTGCAAGGAGGCAGGCGTTTATTTGTTCGTTTTTGTCAAAGGCGCAGCTGAAGAGCGCGGCATACCGTCGCTTGACACGCATCATCCTGTAGATAAGATATGCTTTTCTTATATCAGGGAGGCATAATGAAAATCTGGAAAAAAGTGTTGATCGGACTGGGCATCTTTTTGGTGATCATCATTCTTCTGGGGGTTACGTTTTTCTTCCGGGCGCAGCAGATGCATAGTGCTCGCGCTCCAGAAGGCCCTGACCGGACAGTAAAACAGATTCCAACCTGCTGACTTCTGTTGCTTTTTATCCCCGAAATGCGCCAATATTCCAGTGGTATTTCTCATCAACGTCAGAATCAGCGATTTTTGTTTACTTTTCGCGTGGACAGAAAAGCGTAAGATTGCCAGGGTAAAAGTTTAAAAGTGTATGCCTCTCACCACTCCTGCGATAGAACGAAAAAGACAAGAGATACGACGTTCTGTTATTCGAGGATCTCTATTACCGTGCGTTTTCCCACTTTCATTGCCGCAGCGGTAATGATTGTTCTGATCGCGTGTGCCGTTCTTCCTTCTTTGCCGATTACCTTACCCAGATCACCTTCCCCGACTCTTAGTTCGTATATGATACTCTTATCGCCAGCAATCTCATTTACTTGAACTTTGTCTGGGTTGTCCACCAATGCTTGAAGGATATACGTGATAAGGTCTTTAAGCTCTTTCATGATCAGCCTCCTTTAGTATGATCATATTAGACATAATCTTCGCAGGTCATGTTTTTTGGCATATATAGTGCGCGCCGCAATCCCGCCGTAACGCGAATGTTTTCTTCCTGCGCCTTAACTTCTCTTGTCTTTTCCATTTCTAGTGCTACATTGCCGCAAATAGGTCCCTTTACCTCCTTCGTTCAATCGAAGAGTATATGTGTTATTATACCCGTATTGAAATGTGAGTCAATGGTATGATGTCAATCAGAAATAATCTTACCGAAGCAGGGTGGTTTAGTCAGAAATCGG
>JACUUY010000055.1 GCA_014859085.1 Caldifarciminota bacterium | reverse complement strand
TGAATGGGGTATCATCGACCCAGAAGGAGGCTGATGTGTAACTTACCCCTTGACTGTACTAAACCAGGGCTGACCCCACGTCGGCCTTGCATACAAGGCAATAATGTGTAATCTAACCCAGACCTTCTAGTGGCCATGACAAGGGAGGAGTGTGATTCTCGGCTTGGTGCAGATACGGAAACCCGATAGACCCTGGTCGGCAAAAGACGTCGGCAAAGAGCGTTGACCATGGCGCCAGAGCGACGATCGGCCGAACTGATCCTGGAAGACGATTCTGTTTTCCGGGGATACCATTTTGGGGCGCGAAAGGCCGTGAGCGGTGAAGTCGTTTTCAATACGGGCATGGTCGGCTATTCGGAAAGTCTATCCGATCCGTCCTACCACGGCCAGATCCTCGTTCTCACGTATCCGCTGATCGGCAATTACGGCGTTCCCGGATATGACACAGAAGATGGTTTGCCCAGATTTTTTCAATCCGACAAAATCCATGTGCAGGGTTTAATCGTTTCGGGTATCTGCCACGAATACTCTCATTGGAATGCCCGGAAGTCGCTGCCCGAATGGATGGCCGAGTGCAATGTTCCCGGAATATCCGGCGTCGATACCCGGCAGTTGACCAAGAAGCTGAGAGAGAAGGGAACGATGCTGGGCAAGATCGTCTATGCGCGAGACGATATTCCGTTTCAGGACCCGAGCACGCGAAATCTGGCGGCCGAGGTGAGCATCAGGGAGCCGATCGTGTATGCCAGGGGGAAGAAACGCATTATCGTGGTCGATTGCGGCGTGAAGAATAATATCCTGAGGGCATTCTTGAAAAGGAACATCACGGTCATCCGCGTGCCGTGGGACTACGATCTCCTGAAAGAAAGGGCGCACGGCATCGTCATCTCGAATGGGCCGGGTGACCCGCGGCACTGCACTCCAACGATCGAGAACGTTGCCCGGGCAATGTCCAGGGGTGTGCCGCTGCTCGGTATCTGTCTTGGTTCGCAGATCCTGGGCCTTGCGGCCGGCGCGCGGACTTTCAAACTGAGGTACGGTCACCGCAGTCATAATCAGCCGTGTGTCGAGGCGGGCACAAAACGGTGCTACATCACCTCGCAGAATCACGG
This sequence comes from Caldifarciminota bacterium, assembly GCA_014859085.1. Lineage (GTDB taxonomy): Bacteria > Hydrothermota > Tepidihabitantia > SM23-42 > SM23-42 > SM23-42. The sequence goes on along the minus strand of JACUUY010000055.1, from coordinate 13,242 downwards.
GTATGCGGTAGACGCGGACACCCTGCCCGAAGATTGGCGCCAGTGGTTCTACAACGACAACGATAATACGAACGAGGGCATCGTCCACATCTCGAAACCGTTCTTCGGCACGCAATTCCACCCCGAGGCATCGCCCGGCCCCGACGATACCGAGTTTCTCTTCGACATGTTCCTGAGGGGTATATAGCAATGCGGGCCGAGCGCGGCGAACTGCGAAAGGTTCTGCTTTTGGGCTCGGGCGCCATCCAGATAGGGCAGGCCGGTGAGTTCGATTATTCCGGAAGCCAGGCGATCAAGGCGCTGAAAGAAGAGGGGATCCAGACGGTCGTCGTCAATCCCAACATTGCGACGATCCAGACCTCAGATTTTCTGGCCGACAAGGTCTACTTCCTGCCCGTCAATGTGCATTTTGTGCAGCGCGTCATAAAGAAGGAGCGGCCCGACGGCGTACTCCTCGGTTTTGGCGGACAGACCGCGCTCAATGTCGGGGTTGAACTGGCCGACCGCGGCGTGCTCGATGAGCATGCGGTGAAGGTCCTGGGCACGCCGGTCCAGGCGATCAAGGATACCGAAGACCGGGACCTCTTCGTGAAGAAACTCAAAGAAATCGATCTGAAGGTGCCGGTGAGCGAGGCCGTGCAAACCGTCGAAGCGGCGGTCCGGGTGGCGCAGGAGATCGGGTACCCCGTGATCTGCCGCGTGGCGTACGCGCTGGGCGGTTTGGGTTCGGGTGTTGCCCGCAACGAGAAGCAGCTGGTGGAGATAACCAGGAAGGCGTTCTTCTTCGCAAAACAGATCCTCATCGAGAAGTACTTTGGCGGATGGAAAGAGATCGAGTATGAAGTGGTGAGAGACCGCTACGACAACTGCATTGTCGTCTGCTCCATGGAGAACGTCGACCCCATGGGCATTCACACCGGTGAGAGCATCGTCGTTGCGCCGGTGCAGACCCTGAGCGCGTCCGAGAATTTCAAATTGAGGGCGCTGGCGATGAAAGTCGTGCGCCACCTCGGCATCGTCGGTGAGTGCAACATACAGTTTGCGCTCGACCCCGAGTCTGAGGACTATCGCATCATCGAAGTCAACGCACGGCTGAGCCGGAGCTCAGCCCTCGCTTCCAAGGCGACGGGTTATCCTCTTGCCTTCATTGCGGCCAAGGTTGCGCTGGGTTACGGCCTGACCGAAATAGCGAACATCATCACCCGGGAAACCTCGGCGTGTTTTGAACCGGCGGTCGACTACGTCGTGCTCAAGTATCCGCGGTGGGACCTCCAGAAATTCCGGCGCGTGAGTTATACGCTGGGGTCCGAGATGAAATCGGTCGGCGAAGTGATGTCCATCGCGCGGAGTTATGAAGAGGCGCTCCAGAAGGCGATCCGCATGCTCGATGTCGGGATGAAGGGCCTGGCCTGCAACGAAATTGTCTTCGATGATCTGGAGAAAGAACTCAAGGAGCCGACCGACAAGAGGATGTTTGCGATTGCCGAGGCGCTGCGCCGCGGTTATTCGGTCGATGATATCCATGATCTGACCAATATGGACCGGTGGTTCCTGTATAAGATGCGGGCCATTATCGAGCTCGAAAAGAAACTGAAGCGGTACCGCCTGAGGACGATCCCGGTCGAATTGCTGCGCGCAGCAAAGCAGAAGGGGTTCTCTGACGAGCAGATCGCAGTCCTCACGCGCAGCACCGAGGGAGCGGTGCGGCAGCGCAGAAAAGCGCTCGGCATCATCCCGGTTGTGAAGCAGATCGACACGCTTGCCGCCGAGTACCCGGCGCAGACAAACTACCTGTACCTCACATACAACGGCGACGAGGACGACATCGGCGCAAAAGAGAAGAATCGGGTTATCGTGCTGGGCGGCGGCGCGTACCGGATCGGTTCTTCGGTCGAGTTTGACTGGTGCTGCGTTAATGCGGTGCTTACCCTGAAGAATCTGAAGTACACGACGATCATGATAAACTGCAATCCGGAGACGGTGAGTACCGACTACGACATCTGCCACAAGCTGTACTTCGAAGAAATCACTTACGAAAGAGTACTGGACATCTATGAGAAAGAGCGTCCGGTCGGAATGATCGTGGCGATGGGCGGTCAGATCCCGAACACCGTGGCATTGCCCTTGCACCGCGAGGGCGTTCGCATCCTGGGAACATCGCCCCTGAGTATCGACCGGGCCGAAGACCGGCACAAGTTCTCGCAGTTGTGTGACACGCTGGGTGTTGACCAGCCGCAGTGGTGTGAGCTGACGAGTCTCAAGCAGGCCGAGGAATTTGCCGGCATGGTCGGTTACCCGGTCCTGGTACGGCCCAGCTATGTGCTCAGCGGTGCGGCAATGAGCATTGCCCTGAGCCGGAATGAACTGCGCAGCTACCTCAAGAAAGCATCCGAGGTGAGCAAAGAACATCCGGTCATCATCAGCAAATTCATAACCGAGGCGAAGGAGATCGAGATCGACGCCGTTGCCCAGGACGGCCGACTCTACTGCTACGCCATTTCGGAGCATGTCGAGAACGCCGGTGTCCATTCAGGCGACGCAACCCTGGTGCTGCCTCCGCAGCGCACGTACCTGGAGACAATGCGGCGGATAAAGATCATTGCCCGGAAGATCGCAAAATCACTCAAGATAAACGGCCCCTTCAACATCCAGTTCCTGGCAAAGGATAATGACGTGAAGGTGATCGAGTGCAATCTGAGGGCGTCGAGGAGTTTCCCGTTCGTTTCAAAGGTGCTCAAACTGAACTTCGTCGACTTTGCCACGAGGGTCATCATGCACGAGCCGGTGCCGGTCATTGACCGGTCTTCGTTCGATCTGGACTACGTCGGGGTCAAGGCGCCGCAATTCTCGTTCACCCGGCTGAAGGGATCAGATCCTATCCAGGGCGTGGAAATGACCTCGACCGGTGAAGTTGCGTGCATCGGCGATGATTTCAATGAGGCGTTCTTGAAGAGCATGCTCTCGGTGCGGTTCAATCTGCCGCGCAAGGCGATCCTGCTGTCGACCGGGCCCATACACAGCAAGGCCGAGATGCTCGAGAGCACGAGAATACTGGCGCAGATGCGATTCAAGTTGTACGCGACACGGGGTACGGCGCAATTCCTGGAAGAGCACGGGATCAAGGCCGAGGTTCTATACTGGCCCCTCGAGAACAGGGAGCCGAATGCCCTGACTTACATTACTAAGGGGCGGATCGATCTGGTCGTCAACATACCGAAGAGCATCGAGCGGGAAGAGCTCGACAATGATTACATCATCCGGCGGGCCGCCGTTGACCATGATGTTCCCCTGATCACCAATCTCCAGCTGGCCAAGAGATTTGTCGAGGCAATGAGCCGGACCTCGCTCAAGGACCTGAAGGTTAAGAGTTGGGACGAATATCACGCCGTGCCCGAACATCCTGGAAAACGTTCGAAATGATTGCGTCCGACAACGGCAGACCCGACAGCATGCTTCAGACCGGCTTTGGTGCGTTCAGTATTATTGGCGCTAAATGCAATTCAGTGTATTCAGTGTGTATTGCTTGTTTTTCAGTGCCATCAGTGTCCAGAACAGTTTCTAGTTTCCAGGTCTGACCCCACCCCCGCCCCGGCCCTGCAAATATCACCCGTCGCTTTCGTGCCCCGTCCAACTTCGCCCTGTCTTTTGGTCATTGTTCATTGACCAAATTTGGACAATGGATATTGACAAGAATAGATAAAAGAGTATGATTAGGTTATGAAAAGCGAACTGCTGATCCATAATCTATTCAAGCAAAGTATCGATGCTTTCCTGAAGAATGATCCTCATTTGAACAATCTTGCGCGATTGAGGTACGTGTTCCATCCTTCACTGGAGCGCGAGATAACGATGGATATCCCCGGGATCTACATGCTAACTGGAGGCCGGCAGGTAGGCAAGTCGACGTTGATGAAATTGATGATACAGAATTTGCTGGGTGATAAAAAGGTCCCCCCAGAGCAGATATGTTATGTCGCATGCGACCTGTTTGAACGATACCAAGAATTGGTGACGGTAATGCAGCAGGGATTCGACGAGATGGATCGCAAGAAATATCATTACCTATTCCTTGATGAAATCACCTATGTTAAAGACTGGGATCGAGCAATAAAGTATTTTGCTGACCTTGGATATTTCAAAAACGGAAGCCTGCTTATCACCGGTTCAGATTCCGTTATCCTAAAGGAAAGTATGAAGAAATTCCCTGGACGACGGGGAAGGGCTGACACGAATGATTTTCATTATTATCCAATTTCTTTCTATGATTATGTATGTCTTGTTACAGCAGATCAGAAGATGGAGATCGATACGGTCAGGGAATTGTTCCGTTCGCTTCATGCGATTGCGGACAAGCCGTCTGATATACTTGCAGACAAGATGGCGGGGATTGATCCTAGAATAATCAGCAATTATTATGATCAGTATTTATTGACGGGCGGTTTCTTATCGGCGATAAACAACTTCACGGAAAAGGAGCGCATAGACAAATTCATCTATCGAACCTACCAGGAGTGGGTTATTGGAAATATCCTTAAGCGGAACAAGGACGAATCATTCCTGAAGGATATCATAACGGTTTTGTCAACTCGGCTTGCAACACAGTTATCGGGGCACGCTATTGCGGCACAGACTGAAATTCAGCATCACGCCACGGTTCAGGACTACCTGAAAATTCTGCAGGATATGGATGTGTTGTTCATCCAACCGGCGCTGCGTGAAGACAAGCTAAGTCCCGCGCCGAAAAAGGCAAAGAAAATTCATTTTTCTGATCCGTTTATCGCACAGGCACTCATTGCTTGGGCTAAGAGGATAGATGATCCGTGGGAGTTTGCCGATAAATGCATCGTCCATGACAATCCACCAAAAGCGCAGATCATCGAAGGCTGCATTTCGACGCTCATAAGACGAAAATATCCGACATTCTATATCAAGGCTGAAAGTGAGGTCGACAACGCGGTCGTATTTGGGCGGACATTCCTGCCCATTGAGGTAAAATGGTCTGAGCATTTGAGGAAAAATGATCTAAAGCAGATATTGAAGTATAAGAAAGGCATTATCGGATACAGGGGAATGCAGATTGGACAATATGAACATCTTCTGGTATTACCCATACCCGTATTAGCGTTACTGGTATAGGGGTGATAGCGTACTAAGTTACCTGCAATTACCCCCTCCCTCGCCCGCCGCCTTACTGTTCGAGCGCAGTCGAGAATCAACCTGTTTCCTGTACTGCCGACACGCCTTCAGAGCGGCATTGGTGCGCTCAGTGTTCTTGGTGCTACAGCCGGTTCAGTGTATTCAGTGTGCATTTGTTGTTATTCAGTGCTTTCAGTGTTAATTGTGTTCAGTGAATTCTGTGTAAATTGCGGAACAGGTTCGAATTTCCAGGTCTGCTCCCGCTCCGGCCGGTAATGATCGGGCTGTGCCTTATTCCGTCGTGAGCTTTCTTAGCGCTTCGACCGCGTTTGAATTTTCGGGATTCAATTCAAGTGACTTCTCGTAGTTCTTGATGACAAGCTCCCGGTCGCCGCTGGCCACGAAAGCTTCGGCCGGGCTGTCATAGACAGTGGCTGATCGCGGATAGGTTTCGACGTTGATCCTGAATATTTCGATCGCTTCTCTGGTTTTTTTCATTTTCAGGAGTCGGTAGCCCAGGGAATTCAACTCATTCTCGCTGAAATCGTAAGTATCGGATCGCGTTGCTTTTAACTCGTAATACTGTTGGACAGCTGAATTGATGTTTTGGCCGGTTATAGCATTAAGCAGCGGTTCGGCGATCGACGTCAGGCTGGCGATGGTTTCGATTTTCGCCAGTATCTCATCCAGGGCTGTCTTTGGAAAGAATTTTCCATTGAAAACGACCCCAGCGATCTTTCTGGTATTGCCGATATCCTCAAGGGGGTTGGCCTGGAGCAAGACGAGGTCGGCGATTTTGCCCGCCTCGACCGTGCCCAGAGAATCGGTTAGGCCAAGAAATTCCGCCGGATTACATGTGGCCGCCTGCAGAGCTTGCATCGGCGTCAATCCGGCCTCGACCAGAAGGCCCAGCTCGTCATGCAGGCTGAATCCGGGAAAACAGAAGGGATTTAGAACGTCCGTCCCCGCGAGCAACTTCACACCCACCCGGCGCATGGCGCCAACACTCTCAAACTCTTTCTGATAAACTTTTATCCCGATTGTCCAATCCTCCGCGGTATTGGAAGCAAAGAACGGATGGTTCTTCATGTCCCAGGATTCTCTTACATTTTTCGGCATATACTTCAGACGTGGATCATTGATGAAATTCCTGTCATCCCAAGACCGCATGCTTCTTAGGACAGTGAGGGTCGGACATTGCCATGTGCGGTTTCTGACGAAGCGGGCAAATAAGGCTGAAGCTCGGTCATCATCATATGTCTCCAGGATTTTCTCGGACAGACTTCTGAACGCCGCTAATTGAGAAAGAGTCAGAGTCTGCTGTAATGAAAGACCTTCAGAGGCTTTTTCTCTATATTTTCGCAATTCTTCTTCTTTGCGCGAACATGCGAACAGAACGCCGAACGCGATAAGGCTATCAAGGTGCTCGACGCTTCTCTGTCCTGAATCCAAAGCTTCAACCGCGCTGATGGACATGGGGATATGTCCGGCAAAAGGGATGCCAGATTTTTCTGACTCATCAGCGATGAAAAAATAAGCCTCCCGCAGCAGCCGGCTATAGATTTTGACAAAATCATAGCCCATTGCTTTGACCCACCTGACGACCTGCCGCGCCTCAGTTTCATTGCTGACGCTGATGGACCCCGGGATAAGCGGTTCGGGTCCGTCAATGATCGAGCCGGCAATGATCAAGCGGGGGCCCAGGCGCGAGCCTTTGGCGATCTCTTTCCGCCATTGGAGATGCGTTGGACCGCCCCACATTATTCGCGCGCCGGTGACGCCGTTGGCAATGAAGAGCGGAAGGTACCGGTCATTACTCCAGTGAACATGCATATCCCATAATCCTGGAATGAGAAATTTGCCTGTGGCGTCAACCACCTGAGCTCCTTGCGGCAGAGGGATTCTTGCTGTATCTTTAATGTCTGTGATACGGTCGCCGTTGATCACGACCGTCATGTCTGTCTTGTTCGGACCGCCGGCGGTATTGATGATCGTCGCGTGCTTGAAGACAAGCGCTCTTTGTGTTTCACTGATTTGCTTCACACCGACTTCCGCGTTTTCTTGGCAAACGTCTTTTAAATTAGACTATCTGAATTGTTCTCTTTGCTATCATATTATGTCGAATTTTTGAGCGAAAGTCAATCAAATTGTACACTGCCATAATAATACCAAGATCACTGCGCGCTTGGCCGGGCATGAATCCGCGTACAGGCTCAGTCTGCGACGAGAGTAGATTCCAACTTGCAAACTTTTCAATCACACTTGCATCTCGCAGGGAACTATTCAAAAGATTAGAAGTCGGAGCCTATCTGCCTGCTGCAAAACAGGGGATGCTCTTGGAGATTTTCTGCAGTGTTTCAACACCCGTTGCCCGGTCTTCGTGCGCGGCGCAGGCCTCGGCGAATTTTGCTGCCTCGTTCTCGAGGTTCGTGAGGACCGTGGTGCGTATGTCTTCAGACCAGTCGTCATACATCTTTCTGAAAGGTGCATCACGGAACAGGGAGAAGGCATGCAAGTATTCGTTCCGGGCGAATTCCCATTCACCGGCAACCAGGAACGCCTTGGCCTGTCCAAGATGCTCCAGATACTCGCCATAGTCGGTTATGAAGTGGCAGTCAAAACAGAGGCGGTTACCTTTGACGTACAGAAAATGGGAGGGCAGGCAGAGCGCCTTTCTGAGCCGGACCAGGAGATGGGCTAGATTGCGGGCGGGTCTTTTGCTGTCCGGCCAGAAGTTATTGTAGATCCGGTCCAGGGCGATGTGCCGGCTCTTTGCGGTCGCCAGGTGGATGAGGAAGGCGGTGTCTTTGGGTGCTAATTTTGCCCCGTTAGAAGGCCTCGGTCTCACTCTGGAAGCCAGAGTCCTGCTACCTTCAGGGCTGATTTTATCTGATGAAGCAACTTGTGCTTTTCTTCTAACGGGGTGAACCCTCAGATATTTCTGATTCTTGTAGACCACGAGATTGCCGAGGAACTTGATCGAGTAGACCGGGATCTCTTTACGGAATACGGGCAGATTGAGCATGGCCCGCGGCAGGCCGGTCGGTTTGCCTTTCTGGAGCAGACCCGTGACTGCTTCGGGAAAGAAAAAGACATACCGGTGAAGCAGCCCCGTAATACCCTTTTTCTCGGCATATTCAATGGCCTTGATATACTGCCCGTTCTTGAGCAGCAGAACGAGCCGTATGGTCGGCAGCGATTCTCCGCCGCCGGCCACAGAACGTATGGTCATCTGACCCTGAGCAAGTAGAATATCGACCACGGCTTTCACGACTTCGAGTCGGTTCTTTGTGAGGAATGGGATGATCTTCTTGAGGGTGCGTCTTGCCCTGGTCTTCTCGCCCAGACTGCAATAGGCACTCGCGATCGTGTAGTAACACCCGAACATACTGCCTTTTGCTTCTTCCTTCTTCAGCGAAGCAAGAACCTCGGTGGCAAGTGATATCGCTCTATGGGGCATGCCTTTGCTGAGCGACCACATAGATTGAATACGAAGCATCTTAGAGTGACTACCCCAATGGTCCAAATCTTCATTTTTGCAGATCTCGAGTGCCCGCTTGTATTCTCCCTTAACAATGAATATGTCAGCGAGGAATGATTTTGTTATTTTCTCCTCCTCGCCACTCAATCCACTTATTGACTTCAGATACCAGTACTTGGTTTCTCTGAAATCTTCTAATTGGGCATAGAGTTGTCCAAGGTCGCGCATGAAAAAAGGGGAGACACGTTTTCGTCTTCTCAATATGCTGCGGCAGGCTCTGGCTATGTCCGATGCTTCTTTCATATTCAGAAGCCCGGTATGAGCAAATCCTTCGGAGATCATGAGCGAGAGCCGTGGGGCAAAGAGCGAATAAGAGTGTGTGCTTCCGCTTCTTTCAAGCATCCTTCGTAACTCCAGAGTCCTGTTCAACATCTCTAACGGCTTGCCGCCCCATGACAGTGCTTTGATTTCGATCAATCCCACGATCAAGGCTGAATAGTAAAGGTTCTGGCGATAACACTTTTCATGCAAACTCGTCAATCGCTCCAGATACGATCCGACCGGAATCTTACCAAACAGAAGTCCTGTTTTCTCGATTTGTCTTCTTATGTTTAACAGAGAATCCGGAATCAGGGGAAGAAGTTCATTTTCAGGTAGCGCGGGAACAGAATTCAATATTTCGGTCGATCTGTCGACAACGCCCTGGTCAAACAGCCGCTTTGCTGAGTCGTATTTCTCTTTTGCTTCCCTGGTCCATGGACAATCGGTGAAATTGCCGTTCATGTTTTCCTGAGTGAACCCCGCATAGCCATGCCGCTTCCAGATCCCCCAGATCCCTTTGATGGAGATCTTGATGCCTACTTTTTCGAGGTGTGCTCTTGCCTGGCGCACGGTCAACCCAGGTTCGCGTTCTTTCATAAGGACTATCCTTTGTTCAAGGTCGTGGCTTGCGCGGTTCCAGGGTTTTTTATAGGTCGATAAAAGCCTTTCTTCGCCCTGCTCCTTAAATAGTTTTACCCACCTGAAAACCGTGCAGTAGGCAATGCCATACTTCAAAGCGGTCTGCCTGAACGACATGCCATCCTGAAGATAGTGGCGCGCAACCTTGAGCCGCAAACTCTGTTTGTTAGCCATACGCGGAAACATTATACGAATAACAGGAATACAGTCAAGAGAGAAGCCGCACGTTCAGTAAATACGCAAGAATATATGTCTTTATGACCGCTTCAGCGCGTAAAACCGAACACAATTCATTGTATAATACTATGATATCATAGTTGAAATTCATGCAGATCGATCTTTAGCAGCGGGACCGCTATAACGTCAATGAAAAGGGAGGTAAGAATGAATGGAAAAAGACGTCTACTAACAATAGGCTTAGGGTTATTAATGCCTCTTGTGCTTTTGGCTCAATGGGAGCCGGATGTACGGCTGACCGATGATCCTTTTGAGTCCCGGACATCATTCGACAATGCCTGGTGCGTGGCATCTTGTGGCGCTATCGTCCATGTGGTATGGCATGATAACCGCGACGGCAACACTGAGATCTACTACAAACGTTCCACTGACAACGGCACGACCTGGGAGATTGACACGCGTCTCACTATGGACGCTTCCTGGTCTGAACGTCCTTCAGTGGCGGTTTGTGATTCAATTGTCCATGTGGCATGGTATGACGGTCGCGTTGGACCCCCAGGATATTCTACAAACATTCTTTGGATAATGGCACAACTTGGGGACCGGATGTGAGTCTTACTCCCGCTGTGGGCGTGGGGTACCATCCTTCAGTAGCGGTTTCTGATTCGGTTGTTCATGTCGCCTGGACTGACATGAGTGCCGGCCCTCAGATCTATTACACACGCTCTCTGGACAACGGCACGACCTGGGAAGCGGAGAGAAATATCACTCCTGGTGCGCCGCCGGCCGGCAAGAATCTCGCATCGGTGGCGGTTTCTGATTCGATCGTGCATGTGACCTGGATGGACACGCGCTCAGCGCCTCAGATCTATTACACACGTTCTCTTGATAATGGCGTAACCTGGGAGACAGACCGGAGCATTACGCCGGCTCCCGCACAATTCGCTTCGGTGGCGGCGGTTGATTCAATTGTGCATGTGGCATACGCGGATTTTCGTAATGGGATGGATGTGCCGATGATCTATTACACGCGTTCTCTGGATGACGGCACAACCTGGGAAACAGAAACAATGCTCGCTGACGATTCTTCTTCGTGGTATCCTTCAGTGGCGGTCTCTGGTTCCCATGTGCATGTGGTCTGGCCCGACAACCGCAACGGAGACATTTCTGAGATATATTACACTCGCTCTTTGGATAATGGCACAACTTGGGGATCGGATGTAAGGCTTACTGACCACCTTTCTGAATCGAGGGAGCCTTCGGTGGCGGTTTCCGGCTCTTATGTGCATGTGGTCTGGCATGACGATCGTGACCTAAACTGGGAGATATATTACAAACGCGATCCGACGGGCAATGTGGGAATAACCGAGCAAGGCGAGGTTCTCGCGCGCCAACCGCGTTTTCTCTTCGCTCCTTCATTCTTCAGTGAGCAGATCACGTTACGATTCGAGGAAGCGCAGGGCGGATCATTGAAGATCGCGCTCTATGATGTGCTTGGTGTTTCGGTTTTTTCGGTAGCCTATGATGCTGTTCCTGCTTTGTTGAGTATGGGGGATGCAAGAATCGCGCGTCTTGCGCCGGGCGTCTATTTCTTGCGCATCGACGCGGACGGACAGACCGAGACCCAGAAACTCATCAAGTTCAACTAGTAACCGGGGACAGGCATAAACTTCTAAACATTCTGCGGGCATTTTCGGCCTGCGCAGGGTCAGCCAAAAGTGTAAAAGTGTATGCCTGTCCCCATTGTGGCTTGACTCTTTGTCAGAATCCGGTATGATCTTGCCGTATGTTTCTCAAGCGCTTCGTGCTCGGCCCCATTGAGACAAATTGCTATCTCGTGGCTGACGAAACAATTCGAGATGCCGTCATCATCGATCCGGACATAAGAACCCGGCAAGAAAAGGAAGAAGTCACTGGTGAGATCGGCCGGCAAAAATTGTCCTTGAAGCGCGTAATCAACACCCATCACCATAGCGACCATATCGGGGGTAACCGGATGCTCAAGGAGACATATGGCGCTGGAATATTGATCCATGAATTGGACGCGCCGGTCGCGCGCGAACCCTGGAAGTGGTGGCAGAAGACGATGCGCGCAGACCCGATGCATCCTTGCCCCGGCTGCGGCCATCAGGAGAATTACCTGAATGTATTTGAAGAAGAGGGAAAGGCGGTCCTGGGCTGTAAGGCCTGCGGTTTCTCGATCGAGATCCTGTCGTCGCCGCCGGCTGATCGCTTGCTCTGCCACGGCGATGTGATAAACGTCGGCCGGATGGAGTTCAGAGTTATCCATACGCCTGGTCACACTCCCGGCGGTATGTGCCTGTACGTCAAAGAGGAGAAGGCAATATTCACCGGCGATACGCTGTTGAATCTTTCAGTGGGGAGGACCGACACGATCGACGGTTCCCACGAAGATATCCTCAAATCAGCTCGCAGTTTGATGGAACTGCCCGACGAAACCATCGTCTATCCCGGCCACGGCGACCAAACCACGATCGGCCGCGAAAAACGCGAAAACCCGTACGTGCGCTGAGTACCGGATACCGGGGACAGGCATAAACTTTTACACTTTTCAACGAAGTACGGCTCCATTAAGACATTACGCATAATGCAGGACAGGTGCACCTGGCGGCAGGAAGTTTAGAAGTTGGAGTTAACTCCGCTGCAAGCGGAACCTGTCCCCAAATGGTCTGCAGTACATTTGTATTGACTCCCGCGCGCGCCTTTCCCACAGGGGCATCCTATTATCAATACGGCTTGTTTTCCAATGATGTCGGCGCGAAGATCGCGGGCTACATTGGCGGTCGAACGACGATAATAACTGGAAGTCCCCGTAGGGGGATCCTCAATTCGGCAGCGCTTTGTGTCTTCACTCCGTTCGCCACGCAGCGGCCGAATTGGGATGGGCGGTACTGGATTCCGTTTCCTGATTGGATATTTTCTTAATGATGGAAACGGGTCGGAGATCCCGCGTAGTGGGGAAACCAGTCTGGTTTATGACTCCCGCACCTTTTTTCACGAAATGTCAACTTGTCTTCGATATTGTGTGCTAATTTTCACAAATGGCTTGCGTCGCGCGGCAATGATTCTTAAGAGAAAATGTGCGGGATGCTCAATTTTGCAGTCGCATCACACAGCAGATGCGAGCAAAATTGGCATGGGCGGTGAGTGATTTGTCCCGTCCCGCTTCATTTGATGAAGAAAAGATTCAAAATGAAAGGAGCGGGAAACACTCGACCTTTGGTATGTGAGACCGATTGAGGGATTTTCGATGATCAGAAATTCCAAGAGAAATTGCGCCGATGCAATCTGTCAGCGGGTCTGCAGCATTCTGACCATTCTGGAGGATACGGTCCTTTCTGTATGTTTTGGAGCATTCTTTGGAAAAAGTGTCACAACTTCTGTCACAAATCAGGGGTCGGCGATTTTCTGCCGGCCCCTTGTTTTTTTCTAACGATCCTCCTTATCTTGCCGGGAAGGAATCAACT
>JACUUY010000054.1 GCA_014859085.1 Caldifarciminota bacterium | reverse complement strand
AGGCTCTACTCCGAGTAACGGGAGTAGGGCGTTTACGCCCGTCCTTCTTACCTTCATACGTTCTCACCTTCTTACCTTCTGAAAGCGGCTCTATGCTCCATGCAGTGAAGCGTGTCAACTGCTCTTGACATATTTTAATATTTGATTATAGTTATTTGTGGCAACCGCCAAAATGCCCAAATTCCAGGAGAAAATAAGCACAGTCATACTCGCCGCGGGTGTCGGCAAGCGAATGAAATCCGAAACCCCAAAGATCCTCCACCGCATATTGGGAAAGCCCGTGATCTCGTTCGTCATCGATCTTGCGCGCGACGTGGGCAGCAGTCAGATCATCATGGTCGTGAACGGCCGGACGAACGAATTAGGATCACTCGGCGAAGACATATGCTACGCGATACAGGAAAAACCCCTGGGCAGCGGTGATGCCGCAAAGAAGGGGTTGGAAAAAGCCGTGCATGAAAACGTGCTGGTCTTGTGCGGCGATGTGCCGCTCATCCAGAAGCAGACGATCCTGGGCATGATCGAATACCACAAGCGCAAGAAAGCCGTCCTGACAGTCCTCACCTGCAAGATGAGCAACCCGCACGGCTACGGCCGGATCATGCACAGGCGTTACGGTTTCATGACGCGGATCGTCGAGCAGTCCGATGCCACGACCAGGCAGCTGAAGATCAAAGAGATCAACGCCGGCGTTTACTACGGCAACAAGGATATGCTCTTGTCGGCGCTGCACCGGACGACGGCCGACAACAAACAGGGCGAGTACTATCTGACGCAGGCAGTCCACGATATTGCCGCCGCGGGAAAGAGGGTTGCCGGTTACATGATAAAGGACGAAGAAGAGATAATCGGGGTCAATACCAAAATCCAGCTTGCCGACGTCCGGGCGATCGTCAAGCGCCGGTGGTTTGAACATCTGATGCAGCGCGGCGTCTTGATCGAGGACCCGGCGACGACCGATATCGACCTTTCGGTCAGGATCGGCGAGCGCGTACACATACGACCCCACACGATGATCGAGGGTGATACAATAATAGAAGACGGCAAATCGGTCGGGCCTTTTGTATGGATCAATAACGGCCGGCGGGTGTTTGGCGCAAATGCGTAGCATTCACGGATCGCGATGAATCGGGCGGGCAAAGTACTGCTGTACATCCTGCTTGCGGTCTTCGGTATTTTTTTGATATCGATCGTCTACATGTACACGCGCGAAGACCCCGAGCTGATACGCCGGCGCAACAGCACGATGCGCGTCGAAGTGCTCAACGGATGCGGCGAGAGCAGACTCGCGATCAAGGTCGCGAACCGACTCAGGAGACAGAGCTTCAACGTCGTGCGCATCGACAACGCCCCGAGGTCGGATTACGAAGTAACCGTGGTCATTGAACGCAGCAGTGAAGACGGCGAGAATGCGGGATATTTTGCCAAACGCATCGGTTGCCGCAACATTGGCCGCGATGTTGACCCCGCACTCCATCTGGATGTGAGTCTCATTCTCGGACAGGACTATGCGACTTACTTCCCCGGTATCGAAGAGGAGTTTTAGAGAACGAACGTGGAAGAAGAAAGCGTCATTCTGGCCAAACGGTTGGCAAAGATGATCGATGAGAAGAAAGGCGAAGAAGTCGTGATCTTTGACCTGCGCGGACTATCGCCGATCACCGATCATTTCGTCATCGCAACGGGATTATCCGAAGTCCACGTGAAGGCGATCGCTGATCATATCATGGTGAACGAATCCCCGCAGCATGCGGAAGGCTTGGCCGCCGCCACCTGGGTCCTATTGGACTTCGTCGATGTCATCGTCCATTTATTGTCCAAAGAGGCACGGGATTTCTATGGCCTGGAGCGGCTCTGGGGTGATGCTCCGGTCATAGACTACTGAAATGATCAGGGACGACATACGCAAGGTACTCGAGGATCTGTTCCCTGGGGAAGAGATCGTCGTCGACTATGTTCCCGAAGGCAAAGAAGGAGACTACTACACCAACCTCGCGTTCAAGGTCGCCGCAAGGGAAGGCAAGGATCCGCAGGATGTCGCCCGCAGTATCGCCGAGCGGATCAAAGGTCCGATGATCGACCGGGTGACGGTCCTTCCCCCGGCTTTCATCAATTTCACGCTGCGCAAGGAATACCTCTATGACCGGCTGCGGAAGAAGATGGCGCTCGACATCGGCGGAGGCAAAAGGATACTCATAGAATACGTGAGTGCCAACCCCACGGGGCCGATAAACGTCGTCAGCGCGCGCGCCGCGGCGGTCGGCGATTCACTGATCCGGCTCTTGAGGAAGACAGGCTACAAAGCCGAGGCTGAATACTATGTCAATGACACGGGGCGGCAGGCCGATTTGCTCGCGGAAAGCGTGAGCCAGCGGATGATCGAGATCAAGGGTGGGCAGGGCAAGATACCGGAAGACGGGTACCACGGCGAATACGTAATGGATCTGGCAAGGGAGATCATCACGCGCGGCCTGGATGGCATCGACGCAATCAGGGAATACTCGATCGAATATTTCGTCAGGGACCATCAGGAAGTCATGCGTGATTTCGGTGTGGTGTTCGATGTGTGGACCCGTGAATCGGACATATACCGGGGCGCTTACGTGGCAAGGGTCCTCGAGACACTCAGGAGCAAAGGCAAGACCTACACGGAGGACGGCGCAACCTTCTTCAGAACAACGGAATTCGGCGATGACAAAGACCGGGTCATCGTGACGAAGGACGGCCGCAACACCTATCTGCTGCCGGATATCGCGTACCACCTGCACAAAATGGAGCGCAAATACGACCTATTGGTCGATATCTGGGGGCCGGACCACCAGGGCCACATAAAGGGCATCGCGGGCGGCCTGCAGGCGCTCGGATATCCCGCTCAGGCACTGCGCGTTCTGATCATCCAGGAAGTAAAAATAAAGGAACACGGGGAACTGATGAGCATGTCCAAGCGCGCCGGGAAATTCGCCGCACTTGCCGACCTTCTCGGAAGAGTGCCGAGAGACGTCATCCGTTTTTTCTTCCTGATGCGGTCTTCGTCCCAGCCGCTTGATTTCGACCTCGACCTCGCCCTGAGACAATCGGACGAGAACCCGGTATATTACGTGCAGTATGCACACGCAAGGATAAAGAGCATAATCGCTTACGCGGCAGAGGGCGGTATCGCGCTGCCTGAGGAAGCAGATATGTCGCTGCTGGAAGAGAAAGAAGAATTCGACCTGATCAAGGATATTCTCAAGTTCGAGGAGATACTGCATGACGCGGTACGTAATCTGGAACCGTACCAGATCACTTACTACTTAATCGACCTGGCCCATGATTTTCACCTGTTCTATCAGAAACACCGCGTCGTCGGCGAGGACCGTAAACTCAGCCAGGCGCGCTTGTATCTTATTGAGAGAACAGCGATTACGATCAAGGATGGGCTCGAGCTGTTAGGAGTTTCATGTCCAGAAAAGATGTGATGGTCTTCGCGACTATTCATCCCACAATAAATACCAAGGAGGTTTCGTGAATCTTGCAAGTTTGCTTTCAAAGGACCGGATAAACCTGTCGCTCGACGCGGGGAAAAAGGACGAGGTGATTAAAGACCTCGTCTACGCAATAAAGAAGGGAGCGGAAGCCGAACTTATCGTCTCCACTCTCCTGAAGAGAGAAGAGTTGGGGTCAACCGGCATTGGCAAGGGTATCGCCATCCCCCATTGCCGTTCGCTCGCCGTTGAAAAACTGGAAATTGCCGTCGGTCGGACGAAGAAACCGGTCAACTTCAATGCAATCGACAAGAAGCCGGTCTCTCTGTTATTCCTGATCATCGCGCCGCCTCAGGATCCCGGCAACCAGTACCTGATAACCCTGGGTAAGGTCGTTCAGATCGCGAAGGAGATAACCAAGAAGAATCTCATCCAGAAACCGGAAACACCAGAGGACTTCATCACGATGATCAATGATATAGAGAAGGGTCTTGCGAAAAGGAAGTAAACTATGCCCGATATTGTCGAGATGCATTTGAAACTGCTCTTCGACCTGGATAACCTGATCTCCGACATGGAAGATGAATCGTACAAAAAGATCGGCTTTCAGATCGAAGAAGCAGCGAGTGATGCACTGATAAATAAGAGGAACCAGTTATTGCGGCAGTTGCCCCGGGAGCTCGGCGAGATCTATGAAATACTCAAGAAACGCTACCGTCAGGCGATCGCTCCGGTCGAAAGCGAATTCTGCCTTGGCTGCTTTCAGAAACTACCAACCCAGCTCGCAGCCCAGAGCCAGAACATATTGACCTGCCCGAACTGCGGAAGAATACTCTACTGGCGCCCGAAAAACTGAGCAGGCAGCGGCCGACCGCCGGTTTGGATCTTTGGTATGGAAACCTGAAGACCAACTGCTGAACGCTGCTGCATGAACTCCCGTCTGTGCCCGGCATACATCTCAGTGGCCGGCCTCATACCGCCCCAGAATTATTGAACTGCCACCCGATTGGTCTTCGTATTTGATGAAGCGCCGGGGATATTCCTTCTCGATATAGAAGAAAAACCGCCGGCTGAAAAAGAGGATCCTCGGTTTCATTGCCACCTCCCAGCACAAGAATTCTCCGGCCGGAGTTTGGACCACGGCCTCGCCCAGAACAGCAAGTTCGGCATTCACGACGGTTAGTTCAGGCACGTGGAGCCGGAACATCGTTTTGAACCCGGGAACGTAGTCAAAACCCCGCAGCGCGAAATCGAGCGTGTGCCGGTCGTACACCGCTTGTTCATTGTCATAGCGGTATTCGCGTCCCTTGAGATAAACCGTCAATATGCTGCCCGAGGTGATCTCAAGCACCGTATCGTTATCGATGATCTTCCGCACATGGCGCGTGCTGAGATCCATGCTGTCGAGAATGACCTCGATCACGCGGTCAGAAACGTATGTCACATGATAACCGTACCGATCGAGAGTGGATGTGACCTGGATCGTGCCCATCCGGCCATTGTCGTTGGTCTCGTAGATCAGCGATTCGTTTTCAGGTAGAAGTTGGAAGAAAATAAGCAGGGCGATCACTGGCTATCGACCACGCGCAAATCAGAATCGTTGAACTGAGACGGACAGCCGTTCATTTAACATCGCCGACCGGGCATGACAGTTCATCGACTATGTCGAGCAGATGAATGATGTCATCGACTTCGTAGTCGGCGCCCGAAGTTTCGGTGCCGAACCGGTCACCGTAGCGCGCAAAGACCGTCTTCATCTTCAGGAGCTTAGCGCCGTAAATATCGCGCTCGGCCCAATCGCCGACCATTATCGATTGTTCGGGCTGGACCTTCAGTTTCTCGAGGGCAAGTTTGAACGGTTCGGGTGCCGGCTTGCGCTTGTTCGTGTCTTCGAACGTAATAACGATATCGAAGATATTGTGCAGATTCAGCTGGCACAGCCGCAGCCAGGCTTGCAGGCGCGGAGCATCGCTGAGAACCGCGAGTTTAATCCCGCGCTTCATGAGTTCCATAAGCACCAGCTGGACATGAGGGTAGAGCACGAGCGCCGCTTCGCGCGCGCGGCGGTAGCCGATGATCCCGGCCGCGTGGATCCGGTAGTCGATCGTACCGAGTACCCGGGTCAGGAATTTGTCAAACACCCTCTGGTCCTCGATGCCCTCTTCTTCATAGACATCATAGATCTTCTGCACCGCATCCTGTTTTGACATCTTCAGGCCCGCATCGATCATCGCCAGCGCCGCACTTTCGATCGCCCGGTCCTTCATCGCCATGAAATCAACGAGCGTGTTGTCGAGGTCGAATATTATCGCCTTGATCACAGATTCCCCCTGAACATCGAGGCCGCTTTCTCCGGGGCAATATGATTGATATAAAAACCGGTCCCCAATTCAAATCCCGTGGTGCGATACATTCTCGGCGTGATCTCGATGTGCCAGTGGAAATCGGATCGTATCGTCGCCCAGTAATCCGCCCGCGGCAGCAGATTAGGACTGTCACAGAGAATGAGATTATACGGCGGGTCGTCGAGGATGTCATACATCGCCCGGCACACTTTGTTCAACACGAGTGCCAGGTCACGGGTCTCCCCGTCAGTTATCGATTTGTAACTGAAAGCATGACGCTTCGGCAGAATAAGGATTTCGAAAGGAAACCGCGAAGCGTAGGGCGCGATGACCACGAAATGTTCGCTCTGAAAGATAAGACGGTCGCCCATTTCGATCTCCTGCTGCATGATATCGCAGAAAAGACAACGCTCTTTGTAACCGTAGTACGCCTTGGCCCCGGCAAGTTTCTGCTTCACCCGCACTGGCGTCGCGGGCAACGCGATGAGATCCGAATGGGTGTGGCTCATCGTCGACGCTCCGGCGAGCGGACCATGGTTCTTGAAAATAAGGATATAGCGCATCCTCTTGTCTTTGTGCAGGTCCTCGATCCTCTGCCGGTAGGTGCGCAGCACGAGCCCGATCCCGTCTTCACCAAGTTCAAAAAAGTTTGTAACGTGCCGGCCGGTCTCGACGATCACCTCATTGGCGCCGATCCCGGTCACCATATCATACACGCCGACCCCGGATTTCTGCAATTCACCTTCGATCCGCAGTATCGGATTGATATTCGGGATCACGCGTAATTTCCAACCCGGTCCGTTCGGCGTGCCGTTGTCGCGCACCGCGTATATCTCTTCCGGCGTGCGGCTTTCATTGCCCTCGCAGAAAGGGCAGTCGCCGGAGACCGCCGAATCTCTGACCGGCACCTTCGGGATCTTGTCATTTTCCGTATCGATTATCACCCATGTGTCAGTAACGATATCTCTTCTGACCTCAGACATCTCATTCCTCCTTTGCGATATCCTCGTGCAGCGCAGAACGATGAATGCGGTTCTCAACGGCACTCAAACAAAATACTAAGCAGATTCTCCGCATTGTCCAGGTGTCCGGCGGCTGAACCCGAACAGCCCTCTGCCCCATCAGCGCTGAGAACCGGGTGACACTTACCGTAAGCGGAATCCGTTTTTCGATCCGGGAATTTGCGGATGGTCTTGTTCCAGTCGGACGGCACGCAAGAAGATCTACTCGACGGTCACGCTCTTCGCCAGATTCCTCGGCCGGTCGACATCAAGTCCCTTGAGCGTTGCTATATGGTAGGCGAGCAGTTGCAGCGGTATCACCGATAGGACGGGCGAAACACACTCGTGGCACTCAGGGATCGATACCGAGTACGCGCTGATACCGCGCGTCCGGCGGTCTCCCCGGGTGACGATGCTGATCGGTATGCCTTTTCTGGCCACCGCTTCCTGTATATTGTTGAGCATCTTCTCGTAAACGCTGGTGCGCGGGTTGACGCAGACGATCGGCATCTTGTTATCGATCATCGCGATCGGTCCGTGCTTCATCTCCCCGGCCGCGTATCCGGTCGCATTGATGTAACTTATCTCCTTGAGTTTCAGCGCACCCTCGAGCGCGGTCGCGTAGTTCAAACCACGGCCGAGGAACAGAAAATCGCGCGAGTTGCAGAAGATCTTCGCGATCTCCCTGATCTCACTGTCGAGTTTGATCACCTGCTCAACCTGGCCCGGCAGTTCTTCGAGAGCCGCCAGGTGCTCGGCAAGGTCTGCCCTGCTGACAAATCCTCTCAGCAGGCCGAGGTACAGGGCCAGGAAATGCAGATTCACGATCTCGGCGGTATAGGCCTTGGTCGAGGCAACACCGATCTCCGGCCCGGCCATGATCTCGATGATCCCGTCGGATTCGCGGTGAATGCTTGACTGCAAAACGTTGACTAGAGAAAGCGCCTTGAGGAATTTTACCTTGGCTTCGCGCAGCCCGGCGATCGTGTCCGCGGTTTCACCCGACTGGCTGATCGCCATGACCAGGGTATCGCTGTCGAAAACCGCATCGCGGTACCGGAACTCACTCGAGATGTCGACCTCGGTGTGGATCCGCGCGAACTTCTCGATTATGTACTTTCCGATCAGCCCGGCGTGCCAGGACGTACCGCATGCCTGAATGACGATCCTTGACACTTTTTTCAATTCCGCGTCCGAGATGCCGAGTTCACTGCCCAACCGGATCCCGTCGCCCGCGATGCGCTCGCTTACGATACTGTGGAGCACTTTCGGCTGCTCGTATATCTCCTTGAGCATGAAATGGGGAAACCGGCCTTTATCGATGTCCTGGACATCGATCGTCACCTGATGCACCGGTGCCTTGATCGTCCTACCCTGGAAATTCGTGATGATACACTTGCCCTTCTGCAGCACGACAATGGAGTCATTCGGAATGTAAATCACCTCGTCGAAAATGCTGATCACCCCGGATATGTCGGACGCAACAGCCGCTTCCTTGGAGTTGTAGCAGCAAATGAGCGGCGCATCATGGCGGGCGCAGACGAGTTTGTTCCGATCGTTGATGCTGATGACCGCAAAGGCGAAATTGCCGGTCAACTTCTTCACCGCAAGCTTGACCGCCTCGGCCAGCCCCCTGCTGCGATTCTCCTCGATGAGATGGACAATGACCTCTGAGTCAGTGAGGGAACGGAAAATATGCCCCTTCGCCTCGAGTTCATCTTTCAAGGCGAGGTAGTTCTCGATTATGCCGTTGACGACCAGCGCGATCTCTTCATTGCAGTCGACCAGGGGATGGGTGTTGTTCTCCTGGGGTAATCCGTGCGTTGCCCAGCGCGTATGTCCGATGCCGATCGTACCGGACACATGTTTGCGCTTGATCAATTCCTCGAGCTCGCTCAGTTTGCCGGGAACCTTCCTGACGACCAGCTCGCTGTTGCTGATAACTGCAATACCGCTCGAATCGTACCCGCGATATTCAAGACGCCATAACCCGCCGAGCAAGACGCTCGGCACGTCGCGGCCGCCAACATACCCGATGATCCCGCACATCGTGTAATTGTATATAGCATGGCGCGTTTGTCAACACCCCGGTCCGCCTGGGCGCAGCCGCAAACTCCAAATCCGAAATTCAAAGCACGAGTATCAAAATCCAGAACCATGACCAGGCCTTGACCAGAAAAACGTGTTCGTTGTTCGTGACTCGTACTCGTGAACCCCTGTTTCTGTCACCGGGAGTAGCGCCTTTAGGCGCGTCCTTGCATCTGTCACTGAAGAGCGCCTGATGAATCTCCGAAGAGTTCCACTCTTCAGGAACAGGCAGGCAACTACGGGCGGCAGAAGTTGGGAAGCACGGGCGCAAAGGCCCTACTTCAAATAACAAATTTTAGATTCCAAGCACCAAACTCCAATTCCGTCCCGCTCTTGGAGAGCGAGTACGAGAATCCCCGCAGGGGGACAAATTCAAATATCCAATATTCAAACTGTCGCCCTAAACGTAGGGCAGGGCTTCAGCCCTGCAAGGCTGTTGCACGCGTCTGGCCTACTTCGAACAACAAATCCTAAAGTCTAAGTACCAAATTTCAAACAATGCTCAAATACCAATACCAAAAATCCAAACCGTAACAATGCTGAGGACGGGCGTAAACGCCCTACTCCCGTTACCCGGAGTAGAGCCTTTCCCTCGCCAGTGCGGCTCCTCTCATTGAGTTCGAGACTTTCAGCGGGACGGGACGCAGGCTCGTGACACCGGACGGGCGTAAACGCCCTACTCCAGTCCCGGGAGTAGCCGAGCTTGCTCGGCGCCACTGGCGGCACGAGTACGAGACACGCGTCACGAGTACGAGTTGGGGGTGGTGGAGTATTGACAGTCAGCCGATTGTTGAATATGCTTGGCCGTGACCCGGATGAAGGTCGGCATTGTGTACCTCTCCCTTGGATCCAGATAACATGAAGGATAGGAAATCGCGCGTCCTCCTTAACCAGCCGATCATGCGGCGGATGGTGCTGGCAATGGTACCGTGCGTCATCGCGTCGATCTACTTCTTCGGTTGGCGCTCGCTCTTCATCGTCCTCATATCGTGCCTCGCCGGGTTTGCCACCGAGTACGTCTTCGCCCGCCGGCGCGGCGAGCCGGTATCTGAAGCCGTGTTCGTGTCGGGTATCATCTACGCGCTCATCATGCCGCCGACCGTACCGTGGCATGTCCTGATCTTCGGCATCGTGTTCGCGATCTTGTTCGGCAAGATGATATTCGGCGGGTTCGGCTACAATATCTTCAATCCGGCGATGGTCGGCCGCGCCTTCGTTTACGTCTGCTTTCCCGTCGCACTCACCGCAACCTGGGCGCCGGCAGCACCGGGCGGCTGGGGCGGATTCGGTATCTGGACGACGGCCCTTAGCCCGGATGTCATTACCGGCGCGACGCCGATGGCACTGGTGAAAGCTGGCCAGGCTGCATCCCCCCCGCTGCTGGACCTGCTGATCGGCAGGATATCCGGAACCATGGGCGTCACCAGCGCCCTGGCGATCATAATCGGCGGTATCTATGTCTTCATGACGAAGACGGCAAACCGCTGGATCATTGGCACGGTCATCCTGACCTATGTGCTCCTCAACGGCTTGCTCGTGCTGCTCCATGTAAAGGGCGCGCCGGGCGTATTACCGGCCTTGCTCGGCGGCGGTTTCCTCTTTGGCGCTTTCTTTATGGCAACGGACCCGGTGAGCGCGCCCAGGACAAAACCGGCAAGAATAGCATATTCGATCATCATCGCGGCCGGCACCGTGATCATCCGCAACTTCTCGGTCTTCAACGGCGGCCTCATGTTCTCCGTGCTCATCGCGAACATGTTCGCGCCGATCCTCGATCACACCTTCCGAAGCAGAACCGGCGGCAGGAAGAACGAACCGGAAGCGGGAGCCGGCACATGAGCCTCAGGGACCGGGCATGGTTTCCGGTATCGTACATGTTCGTGCTGACTCTCGTGCTGAGCACGATATTGATCATTTTCGGTACGGCAACACGCAAAAGGGTCGAGGAGAACGAAACGCTCGCTTTTGAACGGGCCGTGCTCGAGGCATTGTCCATCGAACTCGGGGCCGCATCAGCCCCTGGCCAGATCCACCGGATATATCTCTCTGATATTCGGGCGGCGGACGAAACGAGCGCCAGCGCCCTGATGTATATCAAAGGAGACTCGCTGCACGGCTACGCGCTTCCGCTCGAAGGTCCGGGGTTCTGGGCGCCGATCAAGGGGGTGATCGGCATCGCACCGGACCGCGTCACGATCACCGGCATAGCCTTCTACGAGCAGAACGAAACGCCGGGGCTCGGCGGCGAGATCACAAGACCGTCATTCCGCACCCAGTTCGCGGGCAAACGGATTACGGATGCGGGCCGGCCGCTGGAGATCCGCAGCCCGTCCGAGCCGCTCGATGAAAGTTCGGTGCACGCGATCACCGGCGCCACACAAACATCGATCCGTCTGGAGAAGTTCATGAACGAACGCCTTGCCGGGTGGCGCGACGCCATGGAGGCGGTAAGATGATGGCGCGCAAGAAAACGTCCGATGTCGTATTGACCGCGATATGGGGTGACAACCCGGTCTTCCGGCAGATCCTCGGCATCTGCAGCGCGCTCGCCGTGACCAATCTCGTGCTGAACACCATGGTCATGGGCGCGGCCGTCATCTTCACGACCGCCCTGTCGGGACTGACCGTTTCACTCCTGCGTAAACACACCCCGCGCATCATCCGCATGATGGTCGAGGTGCTGATCGTCGCCTTCTACGTGATCCTCTTCGACCAGGCCCTGAAAGCGTACTGGCCGGAAATGAGCCGCAACCTCGGTCCTTATGTCGGCCTGATCATAACAAATTGCATAATCATGGGCCGGGCTGAGGCGTTCGCCAATGCGAACCCGCCCGGCCTGTCGTTCATCGACGGGCTGGCCTCGGGCATCGGTTACTCGATCGTGCTCGTCTCCGTCGCGATCGTGCGTGAGTTGCTCGGCATGGGTTCGCTGCTCGGCGTGGCCATGCCCTTCTTTTCGTCCTCGCTCTGGGACCGGTGGATCATCATGGTCATGCCGCCGGGCGCATTCTTCACACTGGCCGTGATCGTCTGGTTCGCCCGGACCGCGCAGAAAGACCGGGAAGCGGAGAAGAAACAGGGGGCCAAATGAATGCACCGGACAACAGCATGGTGCACTTATCGATAATCCTCTTTACCGCGGTCTTCACCGACAACATACTCCTCGCCCGTTTTCTCGGCATGTGTTCGTTCCTGTCGGTATCGCGACAGGTGAAGACGGCCGTAGGTCTGGGCCTTGCCGTGGTCTTCGTTATGACCTTCACGATCGCTCTGGACTGGATCGCGTACCGGTATATACTACAGCCCTACGCGATCGAGTATTTCCGGTTCATCCTCTTCATCGTGATAATCGCGGCCTTTGTCCAATTCGTGGAGATGGCTCTGGAGCGCTTCTCGCCCGTGCTCTACCAGAACCTCGGCATCTTCCTCCCCCTGATCACGGTCAACTGCGCGATTCTCGGCGCTTCGCTCTTCATGGTCATCCGCGCGTACGGCCTTGCCGAAGCGGTCGTATTCGGCTTCGGAAGCGGCATCGGATGGATGCTGGCGATCATCGCAATGGCCGGGATCAGAGAACGTCTGAACAACGCACGGATCCCGAAAGGACTTCAGGGCCCGGGCATAACGCTGGTCATTGCCGGCATCATGGCCTTGGCTTTCATCGGCTTCACCGGCGTTCTCTCAGGACGGTAATGCGCGCCCGCCGCTCGATCAAGGGAAAATGGTCCTGCTATTGATCCCGATCGCGATCGTCAGCGCGGTCGGCGCGCTCCTTGCCGCGGCGCTGGTCTTTGCCGAGCGCGTTATCACGAATTACGGTGACGTCGAGGTCGATATCAACGGAGGCGAGAAGCGCTTCACGATAAGGGGCGGCGGCTCCCTGCTTGAAAACCTTACTCTTCAGAAGATCTTCATACCCTCGGCCTGCGGCGGCCGGAGCACGTGCGGTTACTGCAAGGTCAAGGTCACTGAAGGAGCCGGACCGCTGCTGCCGACCGAAGAGCCGTATCTGGACGATGCCGAGCGCAAAGCCGGCGTAAGGTTGTCCTGCCAGGTCAAGCTGCGAAACAGCCTGAGGATCGAGATCCCGCAGGAACTACTGACCATTAAGGAGTACCAGTGCACCTGCGAAGAGATAATCGACTACACGTATGACACAAAGCAATTCAGGCTGACCTTCCTCGATGGTCAGCGTATGAAATACACGCCGGGCCAATACGTCCAGCTCCTCTCTCCGCAATACGAGAAGAGTCCGGAGGAAGTCTACCGTGCCTACTCGATATCATCCGACCCGGCGGACGAGACCGCGATCGAGCTCATCGTGCGCCGCGTTCCCGACGGCATATGCACGACATACATGTTCGACTATCTCAAGGAGGGTGATAAGGTGCGTATTAACGGACCCTACGGCCATTTTTACCTGCGCGAGACGAACGTGCCGATCATCTTCATTGCCGGCGGGTCAGGGATCGCGCCCATCAAGTGCATGCTGCATCACATGCAGAACACGAAGAACCCGCGCAAGTCGATCTTCTTCTTCGGTGTCCGCAGCACCAAGGACCTCTTCCTGGTCGACGAGATGAAGGCGTTCGAGGAAACTGTGCGCGTATTCAAATTCGTATCTGTGGTGTCACAACCTGAACCGGATGCAAAATGGGATGGCGTGACCGGTCGGGTGACGAATGCGGCATCGGATTATCTTGATAAGCAGCCAGATGCACAGCAATACGAAGGTTATCTGTGCGGCAGTCCGGGAATGATCGAGTCATCGGTGCAGGTGCTGGCGAAATTCGGCATCCCGGAAGACAGGATCTATTTTGACAAATTTTCGTAACGCGAGGCAATGATGAAGAAATCACCGCAAGAGCAAGAGCTTGAAAGAATGTTGAAATCATCGAAGTTCTCTTCCTGCGGTTTCCTGGGCACGGACCGCAGGAACCTCTGGGAGGTCATTGAGGAGGATGCCGCAGAAATCGCGAAAGCCGGGTTGACCATGGAAGAATTGGCCGGGCGTATGAACGAGATCACCGCAGCCGGTGCCGAGGGTCTGGGCGATTGGGTGCAGTTCAGCCCGCGGCTGCGCGTAATCGTCGATGATAACCGCGGCATCATACCGTGCCCCTGGCCCCATCAAGTACGGTGTCTGAAGAGAATAACGACGGTCCATGCCGTCGATACTGGCGCTCAGATACGCTGGTCTGATCTGAACATCCATCTCATAAAAGAGCACGGATTCTTCGAAGGCAGGGGGTCGCCGTTCAGAATCGAACCGCGCATGCTCGTCGATACGATATTCGCTCACCACCAAACGAAACCCGAACACTAACAATCGATACTGGATTGAAAATCCTAAATTCTAAACAATACGCAAAGATCCATGATGCAGGATACAGGATGCACGATACATGGCATCAAATCCGAAAACCGAAATTCGTGATTCGTATTCGTAATTCGTGCTCGCGGGATCATAGGCGCTTCTCATGGCAGCCGGAAAGGTACCTTTCCCCCTTGCCTGTATCACGCGCCTGCGGCGCGTCCCGCTGAAAGTCTCGAACACAATGAGAAAAGACTCGCTGGCGAGGGAAAGGCGCTACTCCTGGCAACGGGAGTAGGGCGTTTACGCCCGTCCGGTGTCACGAGCCTAAAGGCTCTACTCCGAGTAACGGGAGTAGGGCGTTTACGCCCGTCCTTCTTACGTTCATACGTTCTCACCTTCTTACCTTCTGAAAGCGGCGCTATACTCCATGCGCTTTGCGCTATGCGACGTGTTGGCGTAGTGAGACTTG
>JACUUY010000212.1 GCA_014859085.1 Caldifarciminota bacterium | reverse complement strand
TTCCTTGCGCCCGAACGCCGGAAGGAGATGATCGGAGTGTTACGGATTTCGACGGACGATTTTCTTCCTTCGTATATATGGGCCGGTCTTCCCGATTCCTCGGTATATTGGACCGCACGCATCTTCGACTACAACTCAGCGAAAGAAATAACGCCGCCGGTAAGAGAACGGAATAAGTTTCTCGTCATTGCGGGGCCGGCGGCTGATGACTACCGGCCCCTGGGCCGTAGGCTGAAACTGGTTGGCGTGGATCACCGCATGCGGATGATTGGTACGGGCCGGCTCCTCAGCATCCCGGTCCACTACACCCTTGAGGATATCGCGGAAATGGTGCGCCCTGGCGGATTGACCGCGTATGCCGTATCATCAGATGCCGAGAACGCCCGCTCGACCCGTTACCTTATGGATGATCCGAAGCGTCCGGTCCTCTTGTCAGAGGTTTTGTTCACCGAACGCGATGTAGCAGATGCCAATATCCGCTTTGACCGGCGTTCCACGCCTTATCTGTCATTAAAGTTACGGCAGCGACACGCGCTGCCGCATACGATCGCGCTCGAGGTCGACAGCATGTTGGTTGCAACCGTGACTATTGACACTCTTGCGAAGTTGAGTAGAATAGATGCATATCCCGACATGTCATATCATGAAATGGAAATCCTGAGGGCGTACATCAAGCAGCCGCTGGACATCTACGAAGTCAGGCTGCAGGCGGAGTAGCTGCTTGGTCAACATCGTACTCGCCGCCTACACGGTTTTGCTTTTTGTCCTGTTCTTCTATTCGCTGCACGCCTTCGTTCTCATATTCTATTATTATAAGTTCAGGAATCACCGGGCAGGACCGGTCAAGAAGTTAATCCGGCACCCGAGGGTCACGGTGCAGCTGCCGATCTACAATGAAAAATACGTGGTGCACCGGCTCCTCAAGAGTGTTGTCGAACTCGATTATCCGAAGCACAGAATAGAAATCCAAGTGCTTGACGACTCCGATGACGAAACGAGCGATATATTGGCGCGTCTGGTTGCCGAATACCGGTCGCGCCGGATCAACATACGCCACATACGCCGGGGTTCGCGCGCCGGCTACAAAGCCGGGGCGTTACAACATGGACTGAAATATGCAGCGGGCGAATACATTGCAATATTCGATGCGGATTTTGTGCCCAAGCCGAATTTCTTAAAGGAATTGCTGCCCGAGTTCAATTCACCCGATGTCGCTGGCGTCCAGTCCCGCTGGAGTCATCTCAATCATGACGCGTCATTGCTCACCCGCGCCCAGGCGATCGGTCTGGACAATCATTTTGCCATGGAGCAGAGACTGCGCCACCTGGCCGGTTTCTTCATCAACTTCAATGGCACCTGTGGCATATGGCGAGGGGATGCGATCGCCGATGCCGGTGGCTGGCACGGTGATACGCTCGCCGAGGACCTTGATCTTTCCTACCGGGTTCAACTACGCGGCTGGAAGATCAAATTCCGCGACGATTACGCGGTTCTGGGTGAATTGCCGGACAGCGCCGAAGGTTTCAAGATACAGCAGAACCGCTGGGCAAAAGGCACGATCCAGGTAGCACGCAAACTCCTGCCCCAGGTTCTCACGGCGAGGACAGGTAAGATCGCCAAGTACGAAGCATTCGTGCATCTTACCTGCCACATGAATTTTGTTGCCCTGCTGGGTCTAGCGCTCCTCTCGCCCGTCATTGTCTATTTCAAAATCGAGAACATAGTGGCGAATGGGTACTTCGTGTTTGCTTCGCTCTTCACGGTCGGCGCGTTTGGATATCCTTATCTATACTTTCTTTCACAGCGTGAGCTGTACACGGACTACTGGCGCCGGATACCTTTCATTTTTAGCGTGATCGCCTATAGCATGGGTTTGTCGGTCTCCAATTCGGTCGCAGTCGTTGAAGGATGGTTGAACCGCAAGATCGTGTTCCGCCGCACGCCCAAATCCGGCGGCGAGGCCGGAGGGTACCGGCCCGACACAAAGTCGATCATTCCTTTTATGGAAATATTGCTGGGTATCTACATGTTCCTGGCACTCGTCTATGTCGTCGTGAATGTTCAGTTGATACTCATTCCCTTTCTACTTTTCTACAGTTTTGGATTCCTTAGCCTGGGTTTAATGTCGCTCAAGGGTAAGGTGCTCGCGCTCGAGCCTCAGGAGGTATTATGCTCAAGAGAGAGCTCTTAGAGATCTTGGTTTGCCCGAAGTGCAAGGGTGAATTGGAATATGATAAGAAGAACGAGGAACTCATATGCCGCAAGTGCCGTTTGGCGTATCAAGTCAAGGATGACATACCAATAATGTTGATCGACGAAGCGAGGAAGTTGGATGGTTAGTTTTGCGTTGCTTATTTGGGTCGTTGGCGCGACGACGGTCAATCCGCTGGGTACAAGCGGGATAGAGATCATTTTT
>JACUUY010000053.1 GCA_014859085.1 Caldifarciminota bacterium | reverse complement strand
GAAAATACACCCGACGGCCGGCGCCACGGTCGTCGGCGCCCGGTTTCCGCTCATTGCGTTCAACCTGAACCTCAACACCTCCAATGTCGAGATCGCGCAGCGCGTCGCCAAGGCGATCCGTTTCATGAGCGGCGGGTTCCGCTACTGCAAGGCGCTCGGTTTTGCGCTCAGGCATGAAGGCATCGCTCAGGTCTCGATCAACATGACCGAGTACACCAAGACGCCCCTTTACCGCGTATTCGAAATGGCGCGGCGCGAGGCTGCGCGCTACGGCGTGACCATAAGGGAGTCGGAGATCGTCGGGCTCGTTCCGGAACAGGCCCTGATCGATACGGCCCGTTACTACCTGCAACTGGACCGCTTCAACGAGAATCAGATACTCGAATACCGGCTGCGGGGTAAAGCCGGGAAGCAATCGATCCTCGAGTTCCTCAATGAACTTGCAACATCCAGGCCGACGCCGGGTGGCGGCAGTGTTGCCGCGCTGCAGGCGGCACTGGGATGCGGGCTCCTGGCCATGGTCACGGGCATAACCGTGCGCAAGACCAAGGACACCGAACTGAAGGACTTTCACGGCCATCTGAAATTGGAAATGTATGAATTCTACAAGTACATTGAGAAAGACAAGCAGGCGTTCGACAAAGTGATGGCCGCGTTCAGACTGCCGGAAGAATCCGAGACCGACAGGAAGCAGAAGGATGGCGCGGTGCAGGATGGACTGCAGTATGCGGCTCAGGTGCCGCTCGATGTGTGCAGGAAGATCCTCCTTGTGTACGCCTATGCCGAAACCCTGGCCCAGAAGGGGATGAAGGGTGCGATTTCCGATGTCGGGGTCGCGCTCCATGCCCTGCACAGCGGCTTCATCGGTGCCCGGCTAAACGTACTGATCAATCTCAAGTCAATAACCGACACCGAATTCAGAACCTCGCTGAATACTACGATCGACTCGCTGACCCGGCAGGAGGAGAAAATGTTCAAGGAAATCGAGAGGATATTCTTGACATCATTTTGAAAACAATTATAATTTCATCGAAAGGCCATTGATGGAAATCGATTTTCTGGAAAAGAGCAGAATCTACATACAAGAAGGGCAGTTTGAGAAGGCCCAGGTTCTTTTGCGCCGTGTTCTCCACGAGACTCCGGATTCGGCAAAGGCTCTGGAGATCTCGGGAGACCTCGCTCAGCGCATGGGCAAGAGGAATGAAGCGCTGGCGCAATATGAACAGGCCGGGACCCGCTACGCGGACAACGACCGGCTGCTGGAATCGATCATCTGTTTCGAAAAAGCCGCCCGGCTGGAGCATACAAACAGCGACCGTTATGAACGGCTGGCGAAATTGTACCGCAAGGCCGGCCTTCCGAATCAGGGGATCCAGAAGATGATCGAACTCTGCTCGAGGTCGATCGAGGATAAAGACGAAACGAATTTTGTTGCCGGACTGCGCAGGATCGTCGAACTGCAGCCCCGGAATTTGCGTTTGGGATTGGTCTATGTCCGTGTTTTGAGGTCGATGAACCGCGCCGGGCAAGCCGAAGAGGAACTAATCCGGCTCAGGGATGCGGCCGTTCAGATGAACGAGCACGGGATACTTGAGGAAATTAAGAAGCTGCTGCCCCAGACCGATGGCGGCGAAGAGGAATTGGATCCCAAGAGCCGTGTCGAATTGGGGAATCTGCTGTATGAGATCGGCTCCAAGGATGAAGCGCTGGTGGAACTTAACCGTGCAGTCAGCGATCTGCTTGAGCAGGGTGAGCAGGTCGAGGCCGTCAATGTGCTGAACCGGATCCTGGAGATCGATCCGGGCAATACTGGAGCCCTTGACAAACTTCGGGAATTGCAGGGTGAAGCGGCCGTTCCGGCCGGAGAAGAGATAGTCCCCGAAGCACTTGTGACCGAAGAGACGGTGGATGCAATGGCCGAACCCGAACCGGCCCCGGCGGAAGAAGCCGCGGATACCACGGCGGCTGAAGAACCAGCGTCCTTCGAAACAGAAGATGCAGTGCCCATGGTTGAAGAGCCCGCGCAAGCAGGCGCGGACATATTCGATGATCTCATCCGGGAAGTGGAGACGTATGTTGACCGGGTGCAGCAGGACAGGCCAGAGGAGCCTCTGACCGACGAAGTCGAGGAACCACAGTCCTTGGAGGGGCAGATCGCCGATATCGAGTTTCTCCTGAAGGAGATGGAGTCGCCGGTCGCGCCGACTTTCGAGGTGGCGGCCGAATTCGATGAATTCCGCGGTCACATCGTCTGGGAACAAGAGGATGTGGCGAAGCGGTTGGAACTGGCTCGCCAGGCATATGCCGCCGAACTCTACGACATGGCGTTCAATCACGCGAATGAACTCAGGATCAACAAGAACACATGGCCGGCATCACTGGAGCTGACCGGTGCCGCCATGATAAAATTGGGAAAGTACGGTGATGCGATCAAGACGGTAGGCCCGGCGATCCTGCTCGAGGATATACGGCCAGGCGATAAAATCGAACTGCGCTACCTGCTCGCCGCAGCCTACGAAGGACTCGGCGATTTTGAGAACGCGTTGAGAGAACTTGAGCACATAATATCGATCGATGTGAACTACAAGGACGTGAGAGAGATGTATGAGCTCCTGGGCGGCAAGAAGATCCCTCATCAGACCGCGCCGGTGAGCGACGAAGGACCAGTTATTGAATTGGAACGGGAGCCGGTGGAATTTGAGAGTGTCCGGTACACCGAACCGGTTGAACCGCGACCGGAGCCACAACGCAAAAGTCCAGCCCCGGAGCCGCCGCCCAAGGGACCGGGACCGGAGCCGGCCGAGCAAGAAGAAACAGAAGAGCCGTTCGAAGAGAGGGGCGAAAATATTTCATTTCTCTGATCTGTTAGGAGGTTAATTGGGATATCAAGAGTACTATCGATTCAAATTGGAGCCCTTTGCCAATCACCCGGACCCCAAGTTCTATTTCAATTCGCCCCAGCACGCATTGGCCAGGGAGTATCTGTTGCACGCGGCGCGCGGCGCCCGCGGACTGGCGGTGCTGCTCGGCGATATCGGCACGGGCAAGACCACTCTGTCGCGCAAGATCCTGAGCGAACTGCATACCGTGGGCAACTTTCAGATCGGCTTGATCGTGTTGACCCATTCTGAATTCTCCCCGGCCTGGCTGTACACGAGGATCGCCAACCTCATTGGATTGCGTGACCTGACTGATTCGACGACCAAGATAATCGCGCGTATTTCGAGGAGGCTCAGCGAGATATACCACCGTAACGAAAAGACGGTCATCATCATCGATGAAGCCAATAAGATCGACAATGCCAGCGTCCTTGAAGAGATAAGGGGTCTGTTGAATCTTGAGATCGGTGACACGAGGCTCTTGTCCTTCATTCTGAGCGGATTGCCCGAGCTCGAGAATTTCATAGCGTCTAATCGCGCACTGCACCAGCGGATCGCGGTCAAGATCAAACTCAAATCGATGGGCAGTGATACAGTGAGGTCTTATATTGCTCACCGTCTGAATATCGCCGGAGGCGAAGGAGAGGTCTTCAGCCCCCGGGCAATAGATTTGATCTGCCGCTATTCTGAAGGCAGACCCAGATTGGTGAATGTCATCTGCGACAATGCGCTGCTCGAAGGATACATGCGGCGCAAACCGGAGATCGACGAATTCCTGATCGAAAGGGTGGTAAGTAACCTTGGCCTGAAATTCGAGTAATGGCGGAGCTTAACGACCTGAAAAGAAAGATCGCCGAGCTGGAGGCACGGGGTGCGGTCAATGAGGCGATAAGACATTCATTGAGCGCCATCGAGGAGTTCCCCAACGAAGGCTCTCTGTACAACAAGCTGGGCGATCTGTACATCAAGACGGATCAACCGGCGAATGCCCTTGAAATATATGAGAAGGGCATTTATGTCTTCAGGGAAGAGACTTACTACCCCAACGCGATCGCCCTGTGTAAGAAGACCCTGCGGCAGGATAGCGGCCGAACCGAGATCTACGGTGTTCTGGGTGAGTTGCACAAGTTGCTGGATCAGCGGGGCGAGGCCGCAAACTACTTGCTTGAATACGCCGACCGTAAGCGTAAGGACAACGATCTGGATACTGCGCTCAAGACATATGACATGATAAAAGAACTCGTCCCGAACAACGCGCGGATCCTCAAGATGATATCGGCGATCTACGAACAGGTCGGCAAGATAGACCGGGGTTCGGAACTCCTGGAACAGGCGAAGGAAATCGAGACGAAGCACGAGAAGTTCAAGGAGACGGTGCTCGAAGAAAAAGTGATACTCCAGACCGAAGTGCAGGTCGAACCGGCAGAAAAGGCTGAGACAATGGCATCAGAACCGCCGGAGCCGGCTGTCGTTGAAGAGCCGGCGCGTTCCGACACGCCGGGCGATACAAAAAGCAAAGATGACGTGAGGGAAAAGCTCCGGATCGAGGACATCGTTTCGTCCGACGTGGCGGAATTACTGAAAGAGGAAAACCGTGAGGCGCGGGCCGGTGCCGCTGCGCCAGATGGGCTGTCCGTGCTCGACAAGACGATCGAACTCGGTGAGTTGTACCTGAAACTGGGTTCGATCGAAGAGGCGATCGATTGTTTCCGCGATGCTGAGCAGGAATCTTGGCGCAAAGCGGATTACGATGTGGCATTCACTTTGAACAAGAAGATTGCCGATCTTAGACCGTTCGATTTGAAATCGCGGCAGCATCTTGTTGAGATCGCGCACATGCGGGACGATAAGAAACTCGAGGTCAGCTTCATGCTCGAGCTGGCCGAGGCGCTCTACCGGCGGGAAGCGAAGAGCGAAGCCCAGAAAGTCTACCGCGACATCCTGCGGATCGATCCCGATAACCCGACGGCAAAAGAGCGGACTGCGCCAGTGGAGAAGTCGGCCACGGTGGATCTTGGCGCGGTTCTGAGGATCGAGCAAAGCGAGACAAGAGCCGAGGCCGCGCAGACGATCGAGGAACTCGTGTCCGAATTCAGGCGCGAGGTGTTTGAATCAATCGGTGAGGGGGATTACACTTCACACTATGACCTCGGCGTCGCCTACAAGGGCATGGGTCTATACCAGGAGGCAATAGAGGAATTCGAGATCGCGTCCCGGGATGAGTCATTGAAACTGAAGACGCTTGAGATGACCGGCGCGTGCTATCTCGAATATGATAAGGTCGACGACGCGATCCGCGTGCTCAATGACGGATTGAAGATTGAAGGACATGAAGACAAGGAATACTTCGGCATTCATTTCCTGCTTGGCACTTGCTACGAAAGGAACAACGATCTCAGGGGCGCGCTCAAGTTCTATGTTAATGCCTACAACATAGACAAGAAGGTCGCCGCGCTGACCGAGAAAATAATGAAACTCAAACAGAGGGTCACCGATGAGGTGAACAAAA
The DNA here is from genome assembly GCA_014859085.1 of Caldifarciminota bacterium. GTDB lineage: Bacteria > Hydrothermota > Tepidihabitantia > SM23-42 > SM23-42 > SM23-42. The sequence continues at coordinate 9,356 of JACUUY010000053.1, read as the reverse complement.
GACGCAAACAGACGTCGGGGGACAGATAGTTGAACAAAGGTACTACACAATGGCTTCCCTCAGAAAAGACGTGGAAGATCGCTTAGGTGTGACCGCCGCATGGGCTACGAGTCATATTATAACCTGATCGAGCATCCTTTCAGCCTTGCGGCTGATGAGCGGTTCTATTACGATTCGCCGCAGCACTCGAAGGCGCTGCTCAAGCTATCGCACGCCGTCGAGACGGAAAAAGGTCTCGCCCTGCTCATTGGTCCGCTCGGAACCGGTAAGACCACGCTTTCCCGCCGTCTCCTGGATCAATCGCTCGATCAACGCGCCGAGGCAACACTCCTCGTGATCGTGCATCCGGAGATAACATCCCTCTGGTTTCTCAAAAAGATCGCTTTGATGCTGGATGCCGGGAGCGAAGGCGAGGACAAGATCAAGATCATCACTGCGGTCTATCACCGTCTTCTAGATCTCGCACGGGAGCGCCGGAAGGTCGTGATATTGATCGATGAGGCGCACATGCTGCGCAGCAAGGAGATCATGGAGGAAATCCGCGGGCTTCTGAATCTTGAATCAGAACGGGGCAAACTTCTGAATTTCGTTCTCTTTGGCCTGCCCGAGACCGAAGAATATTTGAAATTCGACCCCCCGCTCCACCAGCGCGTCGCGATCCGCTGCATGCTGGAAACGCTCGATGAGAACGCGACATACGGTTACATATCGCACCGTCTGCGGGTTGCCGGCGGGTCTCAGTCTTTGTTCGACCGGGAAGCGCTCAAGGCGATCTATTTCTATTCGAGAGGGAATCCACGGGCGATAAACACGATCTGCGATAATGCCCTGCTCGAGGGCTGTCTGCTCAAGCGCGAACAGATAGACGTGACGATCGTCGATGACACGGCGCAAGACCTCGGTCTCTTGACAAAGGACAATTGACCTCATCATCCTCCGGGAACATTAACTACGCGGATCTTCACATACATTCAAATTGCTCGGATGGTTCATTGTCACCGCTCGAGATCGTTCAATATTGCCGGGAGATCGGGCTTGGGACGATCGCCATTACCGATCACGATTCGGTCCTGGCCATGGACCAACTGGCCAATGGAAGTGACAAGGGGATCGAGGTCATTCCGGCCGTTGAGCTGAGTTCAAATATCGGCGTTATCGACATCCACATACTCGCCTATTACATAGACCACGGTAATGCCGATCTGTTGAGTTATCTGGAGACATTACGGGAACACCGCGTGATGCGGGCGAGAACGATCGTCGAGAGGCTTTCGCGCGCCGGGATCGATCTGGATTTCGAACAGATGAAAGAGCATGCAAAGAACAGCGCGCTGGGCAGGCCGCATATTGCCGTGGCCCTGCTCGAACGCGGTTACGTGCAGTCCACGAGGGAAGCATTCGTGCGTTTCCTCAGTTATCATTCGCCGTACTACGAACCGAAGATGAGCGTCGACCCCGGCGAGTTGTTGAAAAAAATAGAATCGTGGGGCGGGATTTCGGTTATCGCCCATCCGGGCATCTACGGAGACAAAGAATTCATACAACACCTCATTGATGCCGGCGCGGCGGGCATTGAGGTATGGCATCCCGACCACTCGATCGCCTGCCAGCAGGAGATGCGGGAGATCGCGGGGCGCGAGCATGTACTAATGACCGGCGGTTCTGATTGCCACGGCCACCACCACGCCAACCTGCAGATCGGCAAATGCGGCTGCGGTCAGCGCGAGGTGGAGTTGCTGAGGGATCACATAAGCGGCCGCCGGGGAGATCCGGCGGGCTTTCAAGGAGCGGGGTGATTCATGGATATCGAAGAAATCAAGAGTATATTGCCTCATCGCGAGCCGTTTCTGTTCGTCGATGAGGTCATGGAAGTGTCGGACAAGAGGATCCTTGCGAAGAAACACGTTCGCGCCGACGAGTACTATTTTGCGGGCCATTTCCCGGGCGAACCGATAATGCCGGGCGTCCTGATCGTCGAGGCGATCGCTCAAGCTGGCGGCGTGATGCTGCTGCGCAGGTACAGGAATGCGATCCCTCTGTTCATGGCGATCGAGCGGGCAAGGTTCCGTAGGGTCGTGAAGCCCGGCGACACGCTGGTGCTCGAGGTCGAATTGCTCCAGGACCGCGGTAAGGTCGTCAGGATCGGAGGCACGGCAAGCGTCGACGGCGCGCTCGCGTGTCAGGCGACGATCCTGGCCGGGATCAAGGACTAAAAGCCGTGACCTCTTCGATCAGCCCGGGCGCGCGTATCGATCCGTCAGTGACGATCGGCCCCTACTGCGTGATCGAGGATAGCGTGGTGATCGGTGAGGGGACCAGGATCGGCAGCCACGTGGTGATCCGGAGCGGCACGGTCATCGGCCGGAATAACGTCATAAGTTCGGCCGCCCAGATCGGGGTCGATCCCCAGGACTATCACTTCAAGGGTGAGCATTCGTACTGCGTCATTGGCGAGAACAATGTGATCCGGGAATGCGCGACGATCTCGCGCGCGACCGGTGAGGACTGCAGGACCACCGTCGGCAATAACAACTATATCATGACCTACGTCCACATCGCGCACAACAACACGGTTGGCGACAATGTTGTAATATCGAGCATTGCGCAGCTGGGTGGACACGTCGAGGTCGGTGATCATGCGAATATCGGCGGTCATACAGGGATCCATCAGTTCTGCCGGGTGGGCCGGCATGCGATGCTCGGTGCAAAGTCCTACCTGAACAAGGACCTGTCGCCCTATCTCCTTGCGAGCGGCAATGTCGCCCGCGTGCACGGGCTCAACACGACCGGTCTCTTGCGCCGGTCCTTCTCATGGGCCGAGATCGAAGAGATAAGGGAGATAATGCGCCTGGTCTACCGTTCAAATCACAGCCTTGCCGAGTGCCAGGCAATACTTAGAAAAAGGAACTCGTGTCATGCGCACGAGTTCCTTCAATTCATCCAAACATCAAAACGCGGTATCCTGCTCAAGGGAGCTACTCAAGAATCCGCAGAAACACCCTCCCGATCTTGAGGATTATCTTAACTTCTTCTTATGACGGTCGCGCTTCCGTCTCTTCTTTAATTTATGTTTCTTGATCTTCTTTCTCTTTCTTTTTCTGCCGCAGGGCATTAACTCGCCTCCTTAGTATTCGTCGCGCGTATTATACAGCAAATCCACGGTTTGTCAAGAGCACACCGCACACCAACCAGCGGATTCTGGATACTTGATATTGGATTCTAGATGCTCGATACTAGATACTTGATTCTTGATACCCGAGTTGTAGTTGCCCAATTCATTGGGCTTCCGTACTGAACACCTGCCCCAGTGATGTCGGAGAGGCGTCGCTATTTTTGTTCCAGCGTACCGGCACTACGGCAATAACACTCGGGCACAATATGGTATCAAGTATCTGGTATCCAGGATCAAGTATCAGATTTGAACGCGCGCAAATGGCCTACTGCCTGCAGCCGATTCGTGATACATGGAGATGGTTTGTAGTGTGGTTGGCATTGACACGCGTAGGAAAAGAAGTTACAATGAACCCATGCTGCTTTTGTTCCTCTGCTGCCAGGCGCTCAACAGTTGCGAACAGAATCTCTACGAGACGATCAGCCAGGACTGGCAGTCAGTGCCGGTCAAGTATTTCATGGAGGGTGTGGAGTTCGTTTCGATGCCGGCACTGAATGTCTGGCCGCCGGTCGGTCTGTACCTCTGGAACAAGGAGGATGCCGCGCGCACCGGCCTGGCGGGCTATGTCGGTGACTGGGTGACCGTGATATCGCTCAAGTTGCTGGTGAACCGCGACCGTCCGGACGCAGAGACGGATCGTTTGGACTCGTCTTTTCCTTCGGGCCATACCACGTTCGCATTTACCCAGGCCGTTGTCTATTCGCACTACAATCCGCGGCTCAGGATCCCAATGTTCGTCTATGCCGCGCTGGTGGGTTTTTCAAGAGTGTATCTTGCAAAACATTATCCGTCCGACGTACTGGGCGGCGCCGCGTTAGGCATCGCCGTGGGCCTGGTCGCGGTCAAGTGGTGCCGATAGCGGTTTGCCGCCGGATATACCTCTGGTAAGATCCAGCCCCCTTGCCCGCCAGCTTCCTCTTCTGTACCACAATAACAGGACCGCGCTCTCGATACCGTAGGCGATGAGCATCGACCACCACACGCCGTTCACGCCCATGCCCAGCGTGCGCGCCAGCACCACCGCAAACAGATAGAGCAGAACGACCTTGATGATCCCGGCGACCATGGGCGGTACCGTATAACCGGCGCCGCGATAAACGCCGGTCAGACTCGTGCTGATCCCGACGAATATCAGATAGTACACCGCTATCTGAATGAAGTGAATGCCGTGGCTGATGGTCTGCGTGTTACGCGTGAAGAGCGAGATCATGGTTCCGGCCATGGTCAGAAAGAGCAAGACGAAGGCGGCCATGATGGAGATGCTCACCTTGAGTGCGGTGCGGCTGACCTGCTGCGCGCCGCGGGGATCACGCGCGCCGAGTTTGTGGCCGATCAGGGTCGTCGTGGCGACGCCGACGCCAACGACCGGCAGGCTGGCGAACTGGAAGATACGCGTGCCGATACCGAGCGCGGCGAGCGCGTGTTCACTGAAACCGGCGACAATGGAGAAGACGACCATGATGCTCGTCGCCATCAGGCCGTATGATATCCCGACCGGAATACCGATACTGAAGATCTTCTTTATCGTTGCCCATTCAAAACGCCAGGGCGTGAAGATACGCAGTTTCATGCCCGACCGTCCTCGGAGCAGGATCGCAAAACCTACGGCGAAGCTGACGCAGTTGGCGATCGCCGTGGCGAGGGCTGCTCCCTGGACTTCGAGCCGCGGGAACGGACCCAGGCCGAGGATAAGCAGGGGGTCGAGGATCAGGTTGATGGCCGTCGCGATGAGCATGATGAGCATCGGGATCTTCATGTCGCCGACGCCACGGAATGTGTAGTTTATGCTGAACGACAACAATTGAAAGAAAAAACCGGCCGCCATGATCTTTAGATAGCCAACGCTCAAGACCAGGACCATGTCACGGCCGCCCAGGAAATACATTATTTGCCGCGTGAAGACAAACCCCGCTATGCCGATGAGAAGGGCGATGACGAGTGCCGATGCCAATGACTGTTTGGCCACGCTGTTCACCCGGCCGGTCGACCCCGCACCGTAGGAGTGGGCAATGAGCGCCACGGTTCCGGAGCCAACGATCTGGCCCAGGGCGAGAATGACATAGAAGAAATTGCCCGCCAGCGAAACCGCGGCGATCGCGGTCGCGCCGAGCTTGCCCACCCAGAATATGTCGACCAGGTTATAGCCGGTCTGCATCATGAAGGCAAGGATGATGGGCCAGGCAAGGGTGATCAGCTGTCTGAAGACGGTTCCGTTTTCTTTATGAATCATAGCGCGTTGCGGTCCGGTTTTTCTCCTGGCAGGAAATGAAAAGCAGGGCACCGGCCAGGACGCGCCGGTGCCCGCAAGTGTTCAATTAAAGCACGGACCGGAAGCGGTCCTTCAATTCGGTCTTCTTTCCTTTATTCCAGCCCGATACCTTGGTGAAGTAACCGGTGACCCGGGTGATATGATCGACATTCTCGCTGCCGCAATAAGAACACCTGCTGGCGAGACCGCGCGCCGTCTTGAAACAACTGTTGCAGGTGGTGAACTCCGGCGAGAATGCGATCTGGGCATTGCGTGAATTGCGGAATGTCTTGACCACGAAGTTCGCGATCGATTCCTTGGGTGGCTGCGTCTCACCGAGCCAGATATGGGTCAGCGCGCCGGCTTCGATCATATCGTGGAATTTCCCTTCGATCTGCACGCGCGCGATCGGGTCGACCGGCGTGCCGACATTAAGATAGGTCGAGTTGGTGTAGTAAACCGAATTGTCCGCCTGGTTCCCCTTGACGACTGCCATCGCTTGCTTTGAGAAATGTTCGAGGTCAAGCCGGGCCAGACGGTGCGCGGTCGATTCGGCTGGTGTCTGTTCCATCACCAGTCGGAGACCGCACGATTTGGACAATTCCCTGATACGCAGGTACAGGTGCGAAAGCACCTTCAGTCCGAAGCGCAGCGCTTCCTCGTCCTCGTGCATTTCCCTGCCCGTGTGATACTGCACCAGCTCATTTAGGCCGAGCAGCCCGACGAGGAACGTGGCGCGGTACAACCTGAGGTATGGCTCACCGTCGCGTTCCATGGTCAGCAGGGCCAGGGGTCCTTCTTCCTTCAGCGAAATCAGCTTCTCGATGAACACCTTCTTCTGCTGGTGCGCTTTGACCGCGAGATGGAGCATTTCGTCGAGTTTCTTGTACAGCTGCTCGTCGCTCCCATTGGCCAGGAACGCGGCCCGGGGCAGGTTGAGCGTCACGTTCTGGAGTGCCGTATAGCGCATTTTCCACGGCGTGTTCGCATCCTGCAGGTCACTCTCCTCGAGTTTGAAGGACAGCCGGCAACACTCGGATATCTTCGCGGTCTGGCCCCGGTCGAAGACGTAGTACGTATTGCCCCTCTTCGACGAGACATCGGCGATGTGGTTGAGGAAATCCTCATAACCCGGCGTCGTGAAGAAATCTTCGGTAATGTGAACCAGCGGTTTCGGAAAGAAGAAAGGCCGGCCGGTGCCGTCGCCGTCCATGTAGACATCGAACAGCGCCCAGACGAACCGCTGGGCATCAGGCGCGTAGTCACCGTATTTCCGGCCGGTGTATTCGCCGCCCGGACCGATCGCCGGCACATCGCGGAAGTGCCTGGGGATCTCCCAGTAAAGATTCAGATCGGAGAATATCGCCTGGCCGCCGCGGGCGACCGACTGCTGGGAATATTCGAAGACCATCATCTGGGCCAGCTGGTGAATATCGCGGTCGGACATGCCCGACAGGAAAGGAGCGAAGAAAATGTTTATTGCATCCCAACCGATCGCGCCGGCAAAGTGCCCCTGCAGGGCCGCCGAGAATTTCACCATGTGCGCGAGCAGCGTGTCCGGGTGCCGCGCCGGCCGGGCGATCGAAAGGGCATTGGGCAGATTCAGGCCAAACTTCTTGACGTATTCGAGCGACTGCCCGGAGCAGTACGGCCGGTCGCCGAACCCGAGGTCATGGAGGTGGATGTCGCCTCGAATGTGGGCGTCGGCCGCGTCCCGGCTGAACACCTCGGAGAGCATGTACTGCTTCTTGACCGTCTCGGCGATCGTCATGTTGGTCGCTTCGGGGTTGTGCGGGATGTTGGCGTTCTCGCGGTTGGCATAGAGGATGATCTTGTCCGCATCATAGAGGGGAATGCCCAGGCGTGTGTGGCGCAGCCTCGAGCTCTCGAGACCGTGCTCGATCAGTTTGACGTTCACGATCTCGCGAATCAGCGATGAACTCACCAGGTGAACGTTGGAATTGAGGATGGTTTCCTCGGTCTCCTGCGATACCTTCTCGGCCAGGGCACGCTCCAGTCCGGTCTCGTTCTCCAGCGCCCTGATGATCCGTTCGCGGTCCCAGGCCACGAAGTCGTCGTCCGAGGTGCGGACGAACAGGGCGTAGTCGGTCGTCTCCCGCTCATCCGGCTTGCGGAGCAGCAATTCTTTTTTGCGCAGGATCTCGCGCTGCTTGCGGTAAAGGATGTATGCTTTGGCGGTCCGCGCGTGTCCGTTCTCGATCAGGATCTTTTCGACCGCATCCTGGATCTCTTCCACCTCGGGAACGGCATCACCTTTCTTCGTGTACAGAAACAGGATCACCTCATTGGTCAGCCTGTCCGCCAGCGCCTTGTCTTCGCCGCCTACGGCTTTTGCCGCCAGGTAGATCGCATTGGCTATCTTTTTTTTGTCGAAGGCGACCACTTTTCCGTCCCTCTTCTTGACCGACTGAAAAACCGTCTCTTGCGGGATCTCTTCGGAGATTCCAATCCTCACCGTGGTTTTTTCTTCCATCTTCGCTCCTTTTGTATCTTTTTCAGTTCATTGGCAAATTTGTCGACGTTCGTGAATTTCCTGTAGACCGAGGCGAAACGCACATAACTGACCTCGTCGATCTCCAGCAGGCGATCCAGGACCATTTTACCGATATCCGACGATTTTATCTCGGTCTGATACCGGTCCGACAGGATATCCTCAACATCATTAACGATCGATTCAATCTTCTCGGCGGACACGGGCCGCTTGCGGCAGGCGGTCGCGATGCCGTTGAGCAGCTTGGCCCGGTCGTACGGTTCCCTGGTGCGGTCACGCTTAATGACCACGAGCGGCACCCGCTCGACGGTCTCGTAGGTCGTGAAGCGGAAACGGCATCCACCGCACTCCCTTCTGCGCCGCACGACCGACCCGGCTTGGGAAGTTCTCGTTTCGAGAACGCGATCACCTTCCTCGCCGCACCTTGGACATTTCATTTGTCGCCCCCAAAGACACTATATGTAGAGTCATTATCTTATTATATGCACAATGGGATTTTTGTCAAGGGGGAACATATGCCGGACAGACCGATACTTGATTCTTGATACTGGATGTTTACGACGGCGAGGCGGAGAAAGGGCGCATCGCATCCATAAAGAAATCCGAAACCCGAAGCACGAAATCCTAAACAAATTCAAAATCCTAATATCAAAACCAAGACTGTTTCAAATGAACACCAGTCTATGGCAACCGAGTGCTTCATTGTAGCAATACCACTTTCTCGGTCTTTGCATACCCTTCGGCTTCGAGCCTCACAAAATAGACCCCACCGGGCAAGTGTCTATTTTGATTGTCTTTACCATTCCAATTCACTGAGTAGTGAGCAGCTTTCTGATCTTTGTTTACAAGAGTTCTAACGAGGTTGCCAGCTATATCGTAAATCCTTAACGAAACATAACAATCACATGGCAGCTGATAGGAAATGGCCGTCTTTAAACTGAATGGGTTGGGGTAGCTTGGGTCTAATTTCAATGCCGATGGCGAAAGGTTAGCTACAGGCTTTTCTTCTACACCTACACCATAAGTATAACTGGCATAAATGGCATACTGGTTTGAACCGATCTGTCTTATCCAGGTCACCCATATCCTTTTACCATTAAAGGTCATTTTTGGATAATAGTCTAAGGCTGGATGGGTGTCAATGGGTGCCGGGTCTGACCATTTGTTACCATTCCAATAACTGTAATAGATGTCATCATCGGAATTCATCCATGTCAACCACACATTTCCTCTATCATCACTGGTTATTGCCACTGGGTAATCGCCCCATCCAGCAGGTTCACTAACAAGCATTGGCACTGACCAGACGCTGTCTTCAAAACAACTGGCATAGACCTTCCAGTTCTCGACGCTGTCACAACCGAGCCAGCCTGCCCATATCTTTCCAGAGGTATCAACCGTCAATGCAGGACCAAGGGTGAAGT
>JACUUY010000052.1 GCA_014859085.1 Caldifarciminota bacterium | reverse complement strand
CTCGGTCTGATCTCGATGGCCTTACGCGTGTTGCTCGGCATCGAGCGCAGTTACATGGGAGGCGGGCAAGAGTGAGGAGCAAAAAGATTCTTCCATGAAGTTATTCGAACGGCTGCAAACGTTGGATCGCCGCGTCATCTTTATCCTGGTCGCGCTCGCGGTGATCATACCGATGATCGTTCCGCTCGGGTTGCCGGTCGACGTCACCAAGCCGGCAAAGGATATTTTTGACCGGATCGAGAAACTTCCTGAGGGCGCGGTCGTGGTCGTTTCCTGCGACTATGATCCGGGCAGCGAAGCCGAGTTGACCCCGGCCACGGTTGCCTTTGTCGAGCATTGCTTCAGGCGGAACCTGCGTGTCTATATGATGGGGTTGTGGCCGGCCGGTCCCGAACTCGGCAATCTGGCTTTACAGGAGAGTGCAGCGAGACACGGCAAGGAGTACGGTATCGACTACATCAACGTCGGTTACCGGCCCGGTGGACCGGTCATGCTCGTCAGCCTGGGCCGGAACGTCGGCGATGTCATAAGGGCGGACTATACCGGGGTTCCGATCGATTCGCTGCCGCTCGGGCGCGCCGTAAAATCGGCGCGCGATATCGATTTCGTCATGACCCTTTCGGCCGGCGATCCGGGGGTTCAGCACTGGATAATCTACTTTAATGCCCGGTACGGCACGCCGATCGGAACGGCGACGACCGGTATCATGGCACCCCAGCAGTATCCTTACTTGAGTTCGGGCCAGCTGGTGGGCCTCCTGGGCGGCATGAAGGGTGCGGCTGAATACGAAATGCTCGTTGACATGCAGGCGCGCGCGGTTGCGGGCATGGACTCGCAGTCGATCGTTCATCTGCTTCTGGTGGCGTTCATCATCATGGGCAATATCATATTGCTGTATCAGAGGAGGGCGAAGTAGTGCTGACGAGCATCGGAATCTGGATCGCCGCCCTGCTGACCCTTGCGATATACTCGTTCCTCTACAAAGACAACCCGGTATACAAGATCGCCGAGAATATCTTTGTCGGTGTTTCGGCCGGATACTGGGCGGTCGTGCTTTGGTTCAATTACGCGTGGCCGAATCTCTTCGAGCCGCTGATCATGCGGGGCAATATCGTGTACCTCATACCGGTCGCCATCGGTCTCATGATGTTTGCGCCGCTCATTCCCAGGATCAGCTGGTTGATCCGCATCCCATTGACCTTCACGATGGGCGTGGCAATGGCCCTGGTGATCCTGCAGCGTATCCAGGGTGAGATCTTCCCGCAGTTGCAGGCCACTTTTCTGCCGCTGCGCGGGGTGGGCCCCGTGGAGCTGATCTCGAACCTGCTGATCATCTTCGGCGTTATCTCTACGCTCGTATATTTCTATTTCTCAAGAGCGCACAAAGGTGTTCTGGGTCTGTTTGCCAAACTGGGCATCTGGTTCATGATGGTCGCATTCGGCGCTTCATTTGGCTACACCGTGATGGCCCGTATCTCGTTGTTGATCGGCCGCATATATTTCCTCCTGCACAATTGGCTGCACCTCATATAGGGTATGACCTTTGAGATCAACCTGCAGGAATTCGATTTGACCGATGTTCTGCAGTTGCTGCTTCATGCTAAAAAAACCGGAGTCGTGCATGTCACTGGCGAGACGCCGGGCGAGATATATTTTGTGGACGGCATAGTCGTCCATGCTGCCGACGCTGCGTGCAAAGGTTTAGACGCATTGTTCAACATGTCAGCAACGACATCGGGGAGCGCGAATTTCGAGCCGGAGGTTCATGCGCCCGAGAATACGATCTCCGAGGATGCGGGAAGGCTTCTGGATACCGTGGAGAAGAGGCGCGTCGAGTTTCAATCCCTCAAGATGAAACTGCCGCCCACGAATTCGGTGTGGGCGAAGACGACCAAGGAGCCCGAATCCGCGGTTGCCCTGCGCCGTACCGACTGGCAGGTCCTGGTGATGATCGACGGAAAGCGGAAGTTGTCCGGCGTGATCAACGAGTCAAAACTGGGCAGTTATGAGGTAATGAAGTCGATCGTCTGGCTGAAAGAAAAGGGGTTGATCTACGAACCGGAGCAGGCCGCACGGACGATGGCGAGACTTATCAATTATCTGAACTGCTTTCTGCATGCTTTCGGCAAGAATGGATTGATCTGGTTCAAGCGCTGGGGCGCGAGCACGGAAGACGGGAAGCGGATCGCCCGGGCGATCACAATCGATGAGGATACAATGGAGGCCAGGGTCGTGTCAGAATTGAATGCAACGGATATTGACCTGTTCATCGCGAGCTTCGAGGAGATCGCGAATACCGAAGGACCCAAGATCTACGGCAAATTGCTCTTCCGGAGGAAATTCCAGGAATTCACGGACCGGCTCAAAATGCTGGATTAGACCATGGATGTTCTTGACAAGACGCCGGGGATAATAGGTTATGCTGTAGTGCGGGCCGATGACGGTTCGGTCGTTGAAGTCAAGGGGTCATCGGCGAGCGCGCTCGCCGACCTGACCGCTTACTTCGCCTCGGCCGGTGAAGCGATCCGGAACAACCTCGACATCGGCATGCTTGGCTACATCACGCTGGTCTATGGCGGTAACCGGCTCGTGATCGTCCCGCGCGAGGACAAATTCATCGGCATCGAAACCGAGCGGGAACATGACCTGGAGTTGCTACTCAATCGGCTGAACGAGCCGGTCGCCGCGGCGAGGGCCGCGATCGAGGTGCCAGGAGCTCTCGCCTCAAAAATCCAGCAGATAAGCCTGCTGATCGATGAATTCAGCGAAGACGCGGACCGGCAGCACTGGCTCGACCTGGTCGAGCACAGTCTGGGCCTGCTCGGCCGGGAGGCAACGGCATATATCGGCGTCATTGATGGTCGTCTTGCGTTCAAGGCGAGTCCGGCGCCCGGGAAGGAGGACGATGTCACCCAGGTCCTGCGCTATATCGTTGATTTCCTGGTCAAGAAAGCGGTCGAGGAAATGGGGTCGTCACAGGCCCGTGCCAAGGTGCACAAGGTAATTGAGCGAATGAAGTGATCGTGGATAAGGAGACATTGAACGGTGCGGCGGCAAAAGGATTGCCGATGCCTTTTTCGGCAACGGCATCCGGGGTCGTGCTGGAAGCGGACCCGGCAGCCGCTTACCATGAGCAGATCGCCCAGATGGCAACCGTGATCTTTGAGACCCTCGAGGCCGTGGGCGAGGTAAAGATCGAGAATATCGAGATAGGGGGCAGCAAGAAGAGCATTATTATGGACCTGCATGGCGATAGTTTGATCGGCACGATTGCCGGACCGCCAGACATCACGGAGCGCGCCGACATCCGGAGGCTGCTCGATGAATTGCATGCCAGAACAGCGCCCGGACCGGCGGCAAGGCGCACGGCTCTCGTTGATCCGGGCGTGCTTGAGAAGATCAAGAAGATCCTCTCCGAATATGTGGGTGATTTCACCGAGCGTATTTTCCGGAATCAGCTGAAGAACCAGAACATCAATGTGGATGAACTCCATGAAGAGGATGTGCGGCGAGTGATCCTTGCATTGAGCAAGGCAACGGGTATGATCGTGGGCCGCGCCAAGGGTCGCGAAATGTCGAAACGGCTGATCGATCTGGTAAAGTGAGCGGTCAAGACAATCAATGTTGAGGGAGGTTCGATGTTCCTATTATTTGATCTCGTGATGGCGCCGTTTGGCATCGATCCCGGGCGTTATCACGCGCTGGCGGTCATACCCAATTATCTGCTGGTCCTGGGCGCCGCGATCCTGTGGTTTGCTTTCGTGGTCCTGGCAATAATTGCGCGCCGTTATGAGTTTGCGCTGGGCGAGAAGACCGATTGGCAGTTCATGATCGTGGCGCCGACCGGGATCCTGGCATTCGCGTTCATCCAGCTGGTCTACTGCGGCATTGGCGGCAACATGATGCTGCCCAAGGGCGGGATAAATTATGGTGCCTATCTGTTATTTTTCGTATCCGGCAGCCTGTCGCTGGTGGCTAATTACCGGTTTTACAGGGTAACGAAAGGGAGATAGACAAGCATGAGAGCCGATCTCTTTGCTGAACTGATCTTCACGTGCGCGATAATCCTGACCGTCGGTTCGCTTCTGCTCTACGGTTTGATCATCAAGCGTCTGCTCGTTTTGATCAAAGTCAGGCATATCTGGATATTCCCGGTTATCAGCGGTATGTTACTGGCCGGCCTCGCGGTGGTGCACAGCTACCGGATGCTGATCTATTTTCCGTTGCTGGGCACGGCCGGTCCCGGCGATTTGTTCGAACTGATAATCGGTTCGTTGCGCCTGGCGCGGCTCGAAAGTTACCTGCTCCTGGCAGCCGGGGTCTCTGCGCTTATCGGCGGGGTGTCCTATTACCTGGCAAGTTCGAAGTGATGGGCCGAATGAGGGTTTTTGTGCTTGACAACCGGTCGGTTCTGAATTATAATTTCAGGGTTCGCGGCCTGTGATGCGGCTCGTTGGCGGTGCGGTCAGAGGCCGGCAAAGACCCGAGAACGAGAAAAAAGGAGGAAAAACATGATACGGGAGTTCCAATTGGGCTCAGAGGGTGGTGGTGGTTTCGTAATGTGGTTTCTGGTTATCTGTGCGGTTCTTGGCGTGGCAATAATAATAGAGCGTTTGTACAGCCTCTTCATCAAGGCCCGTCTGAATCCGGGAAGTTTCCTGGAGAAATTGACCTCGACCGTCGATTCCCAGGGTATCGGAGCGGGTAAGCAGCTATGTGATGAAACGGCCGCTCCGGTCGCGAAGATTCTGCGATCGATCCTGGATAAGGCACACCTGGGCAAGGATACGATGGAAGAAATGGTGACGCGCAGTGCCGCGATCGAACTGTCTTTCCTCGACCGGGGCATGGCATTGCTCGCGGGTCTCACGACCGTATCACCTTTTCTGGGCTTCTTGGGCACAGTGATGGGCATGATCACCGCCTTTGCCGCGATCGCGCTGGCCGGCGAGGTCGAACCCACCGTTGTGGCGAGTGGTATTTCCACGGCCCTTATTACGACGAAATGGGGATTGATCATTGCAACGCCGCTTGCGATCATCCACATACTCTTCTCCGGCAAGGTCGACGGGTACGCCCGTGACATGGAGGAGGCGGCAGCCGGACTCATTGACTATTTGATCGAACACAAGCAGGGGAAGTAATAATGAAACTGCGGGAAAAGAAGGTTGCAAGGGCCGGGATCCCGACCGCGTCGATGGGTGATGTAGCCTTCCTGATTCTGATCTTCTTCTTGACTTCCACGGTTTTCACCAAAGACAAGGGTTTGAAGATGCTGCTTCCTGAGAAGACGACCGAACAGGAGCAGGTCAAAGTGAAGCCGGAGAACATCGTGACCGTGTCGATCAATCCAGCCGGCGAAGCAAAGGTGAAGACCGTCGATCTCGACCAGCTATTCACGCTGGGGCAGTACGGCGAGATCAAGGGCATCATTGAAGAGCGGCTGCTCGCGCGCGATACACTGCTCGTGGTTTCGGTGCGTCCGAGCAAGGAGGCGCCATACAAGAACATGATCCAGGCGCTTGACCAGATAAAGCTGGCCAATGTGACCACGGCCGATGGACGGGAGTTAAGGGTGACCAAAATAAGCCTCATACCAACAAGTGAGGAAAGATGAGAAAGACGATCATTCGAAGGCACCGGGAAAGAGGCGGGATCCCGACCGCGTCCACGGCCGATATCGCATTTCTGCTCATATTGTTTTTCATGGTAACCACCGTGTTCCGCGCCACGAAACTGAACCTTAATATCACGATCCCCGAAGCCAGGTCCACCGAGCGGATCCTGATGCGGCGCAATGTGTCGTATATCTGGGTCGACGTGAACCGTAAGATATATCTGGACGACAACATGCTGCCGCCGGAGATGATCGCCGGCAAGATGGCGCAGAAGGTCTGGGATAATCCCGACGTGATCGCGGTCCTGAAGGCCGACGAGAGCGTGCACTACGGGATCGTGGACCAGATCCTTGATCAGCTGAAGGATGCCAAGGCTTTCCGGATCACGTTTGCCACGGAGCAGAGGAGGTGACCATGCGCGATCACAAAATCATGTATGGGATATACCTGAGAGCAGGTCTCCTCGCCAGCCTCATCATGTTCATTCTGGCGTTTCTCTTCGTTCCCTATGCCGAGCCTGAGGCGTACAAGCTGAAACGCGAGATCATAACCATGGTCGAGGAGATCTCGGCGCAGATGGAGAAATTCGAAGAACCGCCGCCGCTCGAGCGGCCCAAGGTCGCGGTCGAAGCCGAGAGCGAAGTCGCCGAGGAGGCGGTGGAAACTATCGCGGCCACCGAGTTCCAGGAAGAACTCATCAGAACGATGCCGACCGGCCCCGAGATCGAGATCGTGCCCTACTATAAAGTCGAAGTCAAACCACAACCGATTTTACAGCAGAAACCACGGTATCCAGACCTCGCCCGCCGGGCCGGGATTGAAGGGCAGACCGTGGTCAAGGCGCTCGTTGATATTGACGGCAGTGTCATGGACGTGGAGGTCTTGAAATCGAGCGGCAATCAGATGCTTGATGAAGCAGCGCTTGCCGCGGCGCGCCAGTGGAAATTCAGCCCGGCCAAGCAGCGGGACAAGTTTGTGCGCGTCTATGTTTCAATACCGATGAACTTCCGTCTGGTTGAAGGGGGTTAGACCGGAGATACCCAGCCTTGACAACTTCCGTAAAACAGTTATAATATTATGAAACAACGCGAGATTTGTGTACAAGGATTATGTTCGGAAGAGGAGGTGATGGCGCGAAAAAGAAAAGGTTTTGTATAGAAAAACACTCAAGAACGAAACAACATAAGAGAAAGGAGGAAGGATGAAGAAGCGTCTTCTAGGCTTGTTAGTGCTTGCAGCAATGTGCCTGGTTACGTGCGGTAATGAACCACCCGAACCTTTTTACGAGGGCACACCTGAAGACGATGCGCAGATTGATGCCATTCTCACCAACGACTACCCAGAATTGCTCAATACGACCGACGGGTTCATCGATTCTTATATCTACGTCAACATACCGGGCGTATCGGTCGCTGACCCGGACCGCGTATTCCGGGCCGACTCGCCTCTTATCAAACAACACATCGACAGCACGCGCTCCGTATTCATCGATATGAACCGTTTCTACGACCGTTGGTATTCGAAGGATACGGCGTGCACGGTCTATCTGGTCGACACGTTTGCGGCCGAGTACTGGGGTCATGTTGATCTGAGGATCGTGGGCCATTATGATAGCATCTACATCGGGCCAACCGGTGATACGAACTACGTATTGAACACGATCGATACGATCATTCCGACCGGTGATGATGCATACTATATGGATGAGTTCTCAGGTGACGGCCGCAGGCTCGTGTTCTTCGAGCCCTTGCGGTCAACGACGCCTATGATCGATCCGGAGACGGGTGACACAACCTACGCTTTGATCGAACCTTTTGAGTGGCAGCTGAAGAGGATATCCTACGGAAGGTACTACTACCCGACATACGGCACGGACAATCCTTATATTTACTATGTTGCGCTCGCCGTGCCGGGCACAACGAGGATAGATACGATTTGGGCTTCGAGTACTGACACCACTTACACGGGGCACGCGATGAACCGTTTCCGGCACATCGACTCATTGCTCGAATACAGCAGCATCGATTCGGTGCTGGTCACGATCGATCTTTATGATGATCTCCTGGCACCGCAGTGTGCGTTCTACGCGGTATGGGCGGGCGCTGCAGATACGCTGCCGCAACGGCGCCAGCTTGGTTCATTTACTACCGGCGGCCGTGGTTATATCTATCCGAGCGGTCAGGGCATCGTCAACCTTTATTTTGAGGTCGTGATGAAAGATTCTTACTACTATGTGAATCCTCATAAAGATTACCTGGCGACTGTATGGTTAGTACCAGTCAGAATGAATTAGGGGGTGCTTGATGAAAAGAATCCTATTTGTTGCTTTAATCGGGGTGTTTCTCTTCGGCGCGGAATTCGGCCGGATCAACGGCCGGGTCGTCGACGGCGAAACCGGAACGCCCCTGGCCGGTGCCGATGTCATCGTTGAAGGAACTGACCTCGGCGCGGCGACTGATGCTCAGGGTGAATTCGTCGTGCTGTACGTGCCGGCCGGAACCTACAGAATAACGGCATCCTATATCAGTTATGATCCCTTCACCTTTACGAGCGTCGTGGTCAACGCCGACCAGACGACAACGGTCAATTTCCGTTTGCCGCCGACCGTGATCGAAGTGAGAGGCGTTACCGCGGTCGCCGAGCGCGAGGCGATCGTGCGCGATCAGGTGCATACGCGCCGTACTGTAACGTCCGAGGAGATGAGCCGCCTGCCGGTCACGACCATCAACCAGGTGATCGCCCTGCAGTCGGGCGTCGTCCAGAGCTCGCGCGGCACCCATTTGCGCGGCGGCCGTGAGGGCGAGATCACCTATTTTGTCGACGGCATCGTGACCAAGGTGCCCAATACGAACTGGCAGTCGGTCATCATCAGCCAGTCCGCGGTTGAAGAGGTTTCGGTGGTGAGCGGCGGTTTTGATGCCGAGTACGGTGATGCGCTCTCCGGCGTCGTGAACATCGTCACGCGTGAAGGCGGAGCCAAGATATCCGGCGCGATGAATGTCTTCAGCGACGCGATGTTCAGCGGCTGGCAGGATCCGATACATTACGGATACAACCTCTTCGACCTGTCGCTCGGCGGACCCTTCCCGGCCGCGCAGCGGCTGCGCTATTTCCTGTCCGGCGAATGGATGAACACGGATTCATACCACGGCGAGGGTCTGTATAAACTCGAGGCACCGAGGCAGGATTACCGGGCACAGGGACGTCTGACGTACAACTTCCCGGATGCCAAGGGTAAGCTGTCTTTTACCGGATTTACCGAGCGCCGGCAGTGGGTGATCTACAGCGGCACGAGTGGCACGAGTCAGTACAACCTGAAATATTTTGACAACCGGCCGATGAGCCGCATAAAGAACTGGATCCTGTCGTCGACGTTCAACTACATGCTCACGGCCCAGACCCTGGCATCGCTGAAAGTCGGCGTGACGCACTTTGACCGCGTCTACGGCAACCGTGATTACACGTGGGAAGAGGAAAACGACCGGCAATGGTACGAAGATTACCGTTTTAAAGCCGAACACCTCGTTGACATGCTGCGCAACCCGGATGGCTATGGTGTCACGGTGCGCAATGTTTTGATCGACAGCGTCATGCAGTACCATACCGAGTACACGAACCGTGATGTCGAGGCATTGCGCCACAATCCGTACGGCGTGGAAGGTCTTTTCTACACCTTTGGCGATTACCGGGTATGGCGGGTCTGGAACAACAACGATATGCAGGCCCGCTTTGACGTCACCCACTCGGTCGGCAAGATCCACGAGTTCAAGTCCGGGGTCGACTTCATCCGCTATGAAATGCAATACTACGACAACAACCTGCCCTGGGTCGCCAATCCTTTCTGGGACTACTATGACCGTGCGCCCTGGAAACTCGCCGCGTACGTGCAGGACAAGATGGACTTTGAGGGGCTGGTGGCGCGCGTCGGCTTGCGTTTCGATTATTTCGATCCCCAGGCACAGACCTACGAAGCGCCCGAGGATTACCAGAACAACAACCTGATCAGCTCCGAGACCCAGTACCGGATCTCGCCGCGGCTCGGGTTCTCGCTGCCGGTCACCGACCGCATGAAACTGCGTTTCAACTACGGACAGTACTTCCAGCTGCCCGCGCTCGATAACCTCTACGGTTCGACCGACACCTCGGTCGTTCGGTTGTTGATCTCGCGCGGCAACGCCATCGTCGGCAATATCATGATCGAGTCCGAGAAGACGGTGCTGTACGAGCTCGGCATCGAGAACCAGCTGTCGGATGAGGTCGTCTTCGGTTTCACCGCGTACTTCAAGGACATCTTCGACCTGAACCAGGTGCGCGAGGTCGTGGCGATCCCGTATTCGTACTATCAGTACATGAACGTGGACTACGGCAGTGTCAAGGGATTCGAGGTTAACCTTCAGAAGCGCATGTCCAACATGTGGGCGTTCGGATTGAGTTACACGCTCCAGTTTGCCAAGGGCACGGCGGCCGATGCCTATGAATGGTACAGCGATCATTACTACTACCAGATCGATGTGCCGGTGATCGATTATTACCTCGACTTTGACCAGCGTCACACCATGCACGCGAACTGGGATCTCAGTCTGCCCTCTGACTTCTTCCTCATCCCGCTGCAGGATTTCGCGAGCTCGATCGTCTTCTCGTACAACTCCGGCCAGCCGTACACACCGCGGGATCTCAAGGGCAATAAGCTGGGTGATGAGAACTCGGCACGCACGCCCGGCTACTTGAATGTCGACTGGAATATGAGCCGGAGTTTCAAACTCGGTCCGGCAAACCTCGTGCTCAAGGGGATGATCTATAACCTCTTCAATAGCGAGCAGATTATTGAAGTCCACGAGACGACCGGTGATCCGATCTGGCACGGCGATCCCGAGCCATCACTCGACCAGTTCGGCTACACTTCGATCGCGAGCAACCGCTACTCGCCGCAGGCCGACTTCAACCACGACGGTCTAATCAATCCTCGCGAGGCAAAGCAGGCCTACATCGACGCTCGAAACGAATACTACAACGATCCGAGGAACTTCTTGCCCGGATTCCGCGCGCGGATCGGCGTCGGTCTGCAGTTCTGACCGGGTTTGACAACTCTTAGGAGGTTATAATGAAGAGGATACTTACAACGCTGCTTATTCTTGCCGTGTGTGCCTTTGCGGCGAAGGCGGAGTTTGGGACGACAACGACCCCGGGTCGCGCATTTCAGATCCTCAGGCACAATGTCAACCAGGTGGAAATGTGCGTGTCCAACTACGGTAAGTTCGGCCAGGCCGAGACCGGCAATGCTGCCGGATGCTGGTGGCCCGTAGGGTCGGGACAGAACTACATCTACGGCGCGGGTAGCTGGTTCGGCACGGTCGCACCCGGTATCGGTAAGCTCGATACGCTGGTCACGATCGGCTACGGTCCGCACGGCGGCGAGTCAGAATACGCGCCCGGACGCGTGGGCTGGTCGGTCAGTGATGACCAGGCGATCATCTACATGTACCCGAGCCCGTGGCCGCCATATGATCCGGACCGGCTGCCCATGGCGCCAAACAAAACGATATCCCATCAGGATTCCTGGTGCGTGTACAACGACGCCGACATCCAGTATCACATTGCCGGCGATACGCGCCCGATCGGACTGGAAGTGTATCAGACGGTGTACGCGTGGAATCTCAGCACGACGCAGGACATGATCTTCGTCCGCTACGAAGTCATCAATACGACGGAAGACACGCTGAAACGTTGCTATTTCGGCGTGTGCACGGACAACGATATCGGTAACGAAGCCGGTACCAGCGCCAATGACATCATTTCGGGTATTGTCGGGCAGTGGTACGTGATCCAGGGCGACTCTTTCTGGGTCGACGACCTCGGTTATCAGTGGCAGGAAGTCCCGGAACCGGGCACACCGCCCTGGAACCCGGGTGTGATCGGTTTTGACTACCTGCAGAGTCCCTGGGATCTTCCGGATTCGCCGGATCCATTTGTGGACAAGGATGGTGATGGCATAAATGACTATTACGAGCGGGACAGCGCCTACTACGTCAACAACCTGCCTCCCTCGATGTGGGATGTTGATCTGGACGGCACGCCGGATTGGCGCGACCCTTCCCAGATCCCACAATTGGGGATGACCGCGTTCAAGCGCTTCACCTTGAACCTCGAGCCGAATGTCGACCGTGAGCGCTACATGACCCTGGCCGGCTACAACTTCCGCACCGGGATCTACGAGCCGTTCGATACGGTGCCGCCGGCGCCGGATGATCAGCGGTTCCTGCAGTGCAGCGGGCCGTTCGACATGCCGCCGGGCGATACGGCGATCGTCATGGTCGGTATTATGTTTGCGCACTGGATGGGTATTTACCAGCGGCCCGATACGGCGCTCGTGCCGGTCGACGCGGTGGCCCAGTTCATCTTTGACCAGAACTGGCTGTTGCCTGGCCCGCCGCCGCCGCCGGCCCTGACCCTGCTGCCCGGTGACACGCGTATTACCCTGGTCTGGGACAATGTCGCCGAGACGACGCCGGATCCTTACTGGGATGTCGTGGGTACGGATCCCACCTCGCCCCTGTACGATCCTTATTACCGCCAGTATGATTTCGAGGGCTACCGGGTCTGGAAGAGTCTGACCGGCCGGACCGGTACCTGGGAATTGTTGGCGTCGTTCGATCTGGCCAACGGGATAACGTTCGAGGATCCGAATTTCGATCCGGCACCGTTACGCGCGACCGACACTGGTATCTCCCACATCTTCACGGACAATGATGTGCGCAACGGGTTCGTCTATTACTACGCGGTGACGAGTTTCGACTTCAACTTCGTGAAGACACAAGAGGGCGACAGCATATTCCCGACTGCCATATGGTTTGAAAGCGGTCTGGGCGGTGATAGCGTGCGCGCGCGGCGTGATCCGGCGAATTACGTGCCGCCGGGCGAGCCGGTGATCGAGTGGGTATCGGGCAATGAGCGGATCGCCGACCTGGTTGACGCTTCGGTGGCATTCCCGCAGGCGATCGATCCGGCGTACCCGGTCTACATCGAGTACGGGGCGCCGCAGCCGGCGGTCATGTACGGCGTCAATCCGAACGGCAATCCGGTTCCGTACACGGCCGGTTACTACACGGCGTATGTGCAGGATGATAACGGGGATCTCGATACGATCGCCTATTTCGCGCGAATCGGTGCGGGTTATGTCCCGCACGAGGTCGTACCACCGGTCAACGGCATGTTCCTTAATCCGGACATCGGTACGCCCGAACTGCCGGCAACTTTCGAGTCTTACGACTCGATAGTGATCGTCAGCGGGATTTATCCGCAGAACTTCCTGGTCGCGAGAGTGGGGACGCCACTGCCGGCCGCGGCCGACAGTGCGGACACCGTTTACATGCACGGCATGTGGGCCTGGCGCGGCAATGATTACCAGGTTGTCTGGCGCCGAAAGAACCCGGGCAGTCCGGTGAATACGGTTGAGATCACAGACCTGGTGACCGGCGATGTGATCCCGTACAAGCAGTACCAGAACAATCCGGCAACCGTGCCATTGGCTGATGGTTGGTGTTTCACGTGGCATACGCCGAGCACGGCCTGGTCCAAGGTATCGCATGATACGATCCAGGCGGGAGCGGCATTCCTGGTCGCCGAGCGGACCCGCTATCTCTATCTGAACGGCGGCATGATCGCTTTGCGCAACAATTCGTATATGCTCGACACGATCCTGCCGGCCGAAGGCGAGACCTGGATCCTCCAGGCGAACCGCAAATATCTGCCGCCGTCGGTGTACGGCAAGGTGCGCATCACGGGGACACCCGGTGTCTTCACCGACACGGCGATGACCTTGAACGTGAAGGTCGTGCCCAATCCATATGTCATCTCGAACGAGTGGCAGACTCGGTTCGTTCAGCGCCGGGTCAAGTTCATCAATCTGCCGAACCGATGCACGATCCGGATCTTCAACCTCAATGGCGAGCTCGTGCGGACCCTGCTCCATAGTGAAACTTCAGAGGGCGGCGTCGGCAACAATCTTGGCGGCGACGAGTGGTGGGATGTTCTGAGTGAGAACCGTCAGCTTGTTGCGAGCGGTGTCTATATCTTCCACGTCCAGTCTGACATTGGTGAACAGGTCGGCAAGTTCGTGATTGTCCGATAGGGAGGATGTGATGAGAACGAAAAAATACATTGCCTTGTTGCTTGTGGTATGCACGCTACCCCTGTACGCCGGTTTCGCCAAATTGGGCACATCGGGTGCACAGTTCCTGAAGATCGGCGTGGGCCGGGGTGCAGCCATGGGTGAAGCATTCGTCGCGATTTCGGATGACGTCTCGGCAACCTTCTGGAATCCGTCAGGACTTGCCACCGTTACGAACCGCGAGATCAGTTTCTATCATAATGAATGGATCGCCGATATCCGTCACGACTATCTGACCGCGGCGTTTCCGCTGGGCGGTTTTGGGACGATGGGTGTGAGCATAACTGCCCTGACCATGGGCGAAATGGAGATCACGGACATCGATGATCCCAGTACGACGATCCGCGAGGATACCGGTACCGGCACCTACTTCAATGCGTCGGATTATGCGGTTGGATTATCGTTCGGCCGGATGTTCACGGACCGTCTTGCGGCCGGTCTCACGCTGAAGGCAGTCCAGGAGCAGGTCTCGAACATGACGGCGACCGGCGTGGCGATGGATTTCGGTATCCATTACAACACCGGGTTCAAGGGGCTCCGTTTGGCCGCGGCGATGTGTAATTTCGGGACCGATATCGCCTTTTCGGGGCGCGACCTCGAATTCGTCCAGAACCCGTATCCTGAGTCGCCCATCTACTATGAGTTGCTGCCATCAACCTACCGGGCAACGCCGTATCCACTGCCGCTCATCTTCCGCTTCGGCATTGCGTTCGATCCGATCGCGAACGAGAGCAACCGCCTGACCCTGGCTTTGGATCTGAACCACCCGAATGACAACTATGAGACGATCAATCTGGGTGTCGAGTACGGTTATCTGAATACGTTATTCCTACGCGCCGGCTACAAGGCCTACACGAACATCGATTACATGAAGGCGATGACCGGCGGCGAGCCGGTGCTCGACACGGTCGAAAACGTAATGACCTATCCGGACTGGGGCGATGACGTCATGGAGTTATTGAATAACCTCACGGCCGGCGTAGGTTTCCACCTGAAAACCGGTGTGACGCAGTTCAAGATCGATTATGCGTACATGAACAAAGGTATTCTCAAGGCGACGCACCGTATCGGTCTGACGATTGGTTTTTGAGGCGTAAGGGCGTGG
>JACUUY010000051.1 GCA_014859085.1 Caldifarciminota bacterium | reverse complement strand
TAAAGCCGGGCTCGTCAGGTGCCGGGTCTACCGCCCGTTCCCCAAAGACGCGATGCTCAAGGCGATCACCAAGGCAAAGGTCGTCGGTATCCTGGACCGCGCCGATACGATGTCAACGCTGGGCGGCCACCTCCACAACGAGTGCCGCTCCATCCTCTACGACTCAAAGGTCCGCCCCCTGCTCAAGAACTACATCTACGGGCTTGGCGGCCGTGACATCAGCATCGAAGATATCGAAGCGATCTACAACGAATTACTTGAAATACGGAAAATAGGAAAAGTCGATGAAGATATTGTCTACTTTGGAGTAAGGGGGGAATAATGGCATCACTTAAACAACTTGCCGAGCAGAAAGAAAAATTCGTGGGCGGGCACCGCGCCTGTGCCGGTTGCGCCGCAACCATTGCTGCGCGCATGGTACTGATGGCGGCCGAGCAGCCGGTCGTGGTCGGTGCGGCAACCGGATGCCTCGAGGTAATCAGCACGATCTATCCATATTCGGCCTGGACCGTCCCCTATATTCACAACGCGTTCGAGAACGTTGCCGCCACCATGTCCGGCGTCGAAGCCGCGTACGTGGCGCTTAAGAAGAAGGGCGCAATAAAAAAAGACCTGCGTTTCATCGCCTTTGGCGGCGACGGCGGGACTTATGACATCGGCCTGCAGTCGCTTTCCGGGATGATCGAGAGACGCCACCGCGTGCTCTACGTATGCTATAACAACGAAGCTTACATGAACACCGGCATCCAGCGCTCTTCGGCAACGCCCCGCGGCGCGCACACGACGACTTCGCCGGCCGGCACCGAGATCCCGGGCAAGATGCAATCGAGAAAAAACCTGACCGAGATCATCATTGCCCATGAACCGGCTTACGCGGCCCAGGCCACGATCGGCTACTGGAACGACCTGGTGACCAAGGTGCGCAAGGCCCTGGACGCGGACGGCCCGGCGTTCATCAATATCTACTCGCCGTGCCGCCTCGGCTGGGCATATGTGCCGGAAAAAACGGTCAAGGTATCAAAACTGGCCGTCGAGACCTGCGTGTGGCCCCTCTACGAGTACGAGAACGGAAAGTATCGGATAACCATGAAACCCAAAGAGAAGAAACCGATCACCGAATTCCTGAATCTCCAGGGCCGGTTCGGCCACCTCTTCAAGTGGCATGACGACGCGCCGATCAAGGAATTTCAGACAGAAGTCGACATGATCTGGGAACGGTTGCTGAAAAGGAGCGCGGAGTAACGGTCGGCAAGAAATTACATCCGCATACACGGAAACGGAACGGGCAATGATCAAGGTCATACTCTTCGATCTCGACGGCACGCTGTACAGCAGCGCCGACGTCCAGAAGAAATTCGCCGAGGCCGCGTACCACGCGCTGGCCAAAACGAAGAAGATCCGGATCGCCCAAGCGCAGTCGTTGATCGAAGAGACCCGCGCGCAGCTGAAAGCCAAACACGGTTTCGCCGTGCCCTACACGCTGACCCTGGTGCGCTTCGGCGTATCGGTCGAAGAATGGCATAAGGCGAATATCGACTACTTCGATCCGCGCGACTATATTTCGGCCAACGGCGAGTTGCGGAAGATGCTCCTCCATTTGAAAAAAAGATGCCGGCTTGCGATTCTCACCAACAACAATGAGGTGCAGGCCGGCCGCATTCTCCAAGCGCTCCGCGTGGAGGATCTGTTTGACCGGGTCTTCACCTACAACAGCTTCAGGACGATGAAGCCGAACCCCCAATTCTTCGGGAAGGCAGCAAAAGCAATGGCCGTGGCACCGGGGGAATGTCTCGTGGTCGGGGACCGTTACAGCGTTGATCTGATCCCGGCGCAGAATCTGGGCATGCAGATCTACGAAGTCAGGGGACCGGACGACATATCGAAATTGGTCACGGCGCTTCGTTCCGTGGCGTAGCGCAAAGAGACCAGAACCCGCTTTTATTTATCGGAGTGGAATTTCAACGCCGCCAATTTCTGGCGCGCCTTGAGCGCGTAGATCGTGTTCGGCGCGCGCACAATGGCGTCCTCAAGAACTTCTACCGCATCCTTTGTCTTCCCCAGTGCTGTGTAAACGTCCGCTTGCAGGAGAACGGCTTCATGGACCCGGTGGTTTTGATATACCCGGTTCAACTCCTCGAGCGCGCCTGATGCAAGGGGCAGATCGCCCTGCGCTTCGTACGCGAGCGCCAGATAGTAGTAAGCATAAGCGCCGACCCGGGTTCGGTCCTTGAGCAGGTTTTTCGTTGAATCGGCCGCTGGCCGGTATTGGCCGGTCTCGAACAACCGCACCACATTGATGAGCCGCCTCAGTTGCGTTGTGTCATCCCTTGCCGTTTCGAACAGATAGATCCGCTCTGCCGCGTCGTTGGCGATGTCTGATGCCGCGTGCGTGCCGAGCAGCCTGAGGTAGGTTTCGTGGGCTTTGACGATGTCGCCGGCAAACATGCAGACGCTGCCGGTCTCGTACATGAGGCGCGCCCGGTCGGCCTCTTTCGTGAAACTCCGCTCGTGACTTTTCAGCAGTTCCATGCTCCTGTGATACTCGGCCGCCGCCACAAAACACCGGCTGAGCTCGATCAGGGCCTCGATCCGGCAGTCCTGGGCAAGGGCGGTTTCCAGGCTGTCGCAGCGCGGCGTGACGTTCAAAAACAGAAGGCACAGGATCATTTTTCCTCGAGCAAAGACTTGAAATATTCCCTTATGTAGAGTTCGTACTCTTTCGGGTAAGGCTTTCTCAGTTCCTCCTGGAGGAGTTCGCGCAATTCATCCCGGCCCAGGTCCCGGCTCAGGGATGCCGGGCTTGTGCGCTCCAGCACGTCCTGACCCGGCTTGCTCTCCCGCTTTTGCGCGTAGTCCTCGCGCCGGATCGAACGTTGACTGTCGAGCAGCCGCGAGATCACCTTTTTCTGCCGCTCGATCAATTCGCGGTCCACCTTGTACTGGAACAGATCCTGCTCTATATTCCTCATTTCACCCACCATGTTGTCGAGCATATCCTGGTACTTGCCGGCCGCGGCCTCGCCCCTGAGCGATTCAAGCGCCTCCCGGAGCGCGCGCTGGCGCTGGGCAAGGCGCCGCACTTGGGCCTGCTGCGCCGCGCTCATGCCCGGCATCGGTATCGGCAGGATGTTCATCAGGGATTGGCTGAGCATCATCTGGCCCTGCGTGATGTTCGCGAGCTGCTGCATGAACGAATTCATGCCGGTCGATGAACCATCCTCAGCCATCATCTTCAGCGCGAAGAGGATGTCGCGCGCCACCAGATTCAATTCCTTCATCGCCTCGTTCGCCTTGACCCGGCTGATCTTGTCCTGGACCGCGGATTGCTGCGCTTCGGTCATGCGCCGGACCGCGCGCGCCAGCCCTTTGCCGATGTGCGGACCCGCGAAGAAGCTCTTTGATTGGAGCTGAAAAAGGCTCTCGGCGATCGTTTCGGTCGCCTGGATTATCTCCTGCTGCGCGCGCGGGTCGAGCGGCGTGCCCTGATTTGCCAGTTGCTCCTGCGCCTTCGAGGTCTCGATGACCTGCTTGAGGCTCGCCAGCAGATCGCCGCGCACGTCGGCAAAACGCCCCTTGGTCAGTTTCTCGAATAATTGCTGCAGGGCCATGGCCATTTTCATGAGCCCCTTTTTCTTCTCACCGCCGGCCGCGCTTCTCAACTCGGCCATCTCCATCGCCATCTGCTCGAGCGCCTCGCTTATTTCGTCCTCCAATCCCTCGGACCCGGCGAGTTCATCGAGCCGGCGCGCGAGTTCGGCCATGCGCTGGTCGACCTCCTGCTGCTTCTCGAGCGCGAGTTCATCGTCCAGACCAGACAATTCTTCGATCAGCTCCTGCTGTTCGGCCACTTCCTGAACCTCGGCGGCGAGCTGCCGCAATTTCTCCTCCTGCTCGTAGCGTTTGAGGATCTCCAGGGACCGCTCCAGGGCCCGGGCGAGTTCTTCCTGGCGCTGCTGCAGTTGCTCGAGCGCTTTTGACATGTCGGTTGGCCTCTGCTCCATGGCCGATCGCAGAGCCTCCAGTGCCTCTCTCAGTTCCTCGGGCGCGATCTCCTCGAGTATCCGGGCAATCTCCTTCATGCGCTCGATCGACTGCGGGTCGAGGATCACGCCTTCTTTCAATTTTTCGATGGTCTGCTCAAGCTCGGCGCGCCATTCTTCGATTTTCTGCACAACCCCCTCTTCGCTCCGGATCACCTCTCTCAATTGTTCCTGGTCGGCCCATGCGAGATCCCGCTCTTTCATCATCTTTTCGCGGATGCGCGCGGTCTCCTTCATCTGGGTTTCGTGTTCCCCGATCACTTCGTCGATGCCGGACTGGAGCAAAGATCTTTTTTCGGCTACCTCATCGTATATCTGCTCCATCGAGGGAAAGCGCACGATGAAACTCGTGCTCCGCGTAACCTGGCCGCTGTTGTCGCTCACCGTCACGAAATAAGAAACCTCATCGCCGGGCAGCATGCCCAGCGCAGAAAGGTCCCACTCGAAGATGACCGTATCCTCGAACGCGCCGGGCTTGAGCGCCAGTGTAGTTCTAAACCCCTCATCCAGGGTGTAGTAGAAATACCCGGCGGCGAGGCCGTGATCGTCGCTGCACCGCACGCCGATGTCGATTCTCATGTCATGGGGCAGATTGACGTCGATGCCCGGATAGAAGATATCGACAAGCGGCGCAAAGTCCGGGATCGAATATACCCTGATCGGCTCCTGGAGCGAGCGCCGGGCGACCAGATGGAGGATCGCGGTACCGCTCTCGCGCACCGTGAATTCGCCGCGGAACTCTCTGCCCTGGTGCGCCAGCGCGACCGTGTCGCCGAACTCGAGCCATGCCTGCTTCAAGGCCGCGGATGCCCGGCCCTCGACCTGCACTACGGTCTTAGCCGGCACAATCAACTGGCGGCCGCTCGTTGTTTCCTCGGCGCGCCGGCTGTACGCCGGGAAGCGGAGCCGGAATGTCAGTTGTTCAATGCGCA
This sequence comes from Caldifarciminota bacterium, assembly GCA_014859085.1. GTDB lineage: Bacteria > Hydrothermota > Tepidihabitantia > SM23-42 > SM23-42 > SM23-42. Next base: position 9,955 of record JACUUY010000051.1, on the reverse strand, counting down.
GCGGTTCCACCGGCGACAGATCGAAATATCGCGTCTTGTGCTTGAAGAAAGAGAAACAGTAGGTCATTGGTTCGGACACGGTAAGGTTCACGGCCGCAAGGCCATCTTCCACCGCGAGCGTCTGATATTCTGCTTTGCCCTGCGCGCGGTGTTCGATCGTGACGGTCCGCGGAAGGTAGACGCCCCAGAGGCGCAGAGCGATCTCGACCTTTGCGCCTTTCGGGTATTCGGCGCTTCCCGGATCGACCCGGCATTCTATCCGGTGATTGAGCGCGTACCAGAAGCGCGCCGGGAAGAACGCCGGGTGGATCAGAAATAAGCAAACCGCGATGAGGAAATAACGCGCGGCCCGCGCAAGCCCGTCGCGGCTGACATGCTCGGCGACCTCGATGCCGGCCACCTTGATCGCCGCGTCATCAATAAATGCCTCGATCAGTTCCCGGGAATACCTTTCCTTGTTATCGCCGGGGATCCTGGACAGCTGGATGCTGCTCACGATCTCGCCCTTGAGCCCCGCCTTCTTTTCCAGGTCGTGCGCCCGCCGCAGAAAACCGGCCGGCCGGAAAAAGAACAGAGGAACGATGCCGATCAAACCGTACCAGGGTGATTTCAGCATGAACAAGGCAACCGAAAACGCGACAATGACTGCTGCCCAGACCAGGATGAACATTGAAACGAGATCTACGGCGTTCTGGCTCCTCGCGTACGTACTGGCCTTGCGGCCGATGATTTCGATACCTGACATGTTAATTCGTGAGGTAGTACATCACGATATTGATGCCCATCTGCAGCGCCTGCTCCCTCTTTTCCGCAGGGTCATCGTGCACGTCCGGATCTTCCCAGCCGTCGCCAAGGTCGCATTCATAGGTGTAGAAGACGACCAGGCGGCCTTCATAGAAAATGCCGAAGCCCTGGGCCGGCTTGCTATCGTGCTCGTGGATCTTGGGCAGGCCGTTGGTGAATTCATAAAACGAATGGTATATCGGGTGGTCGAACGGCAATTCAACGAGCGGCGAATCCGGGAAGACCTTCACGATCTCGCGCCGGAACGAAGAATCCATGCCGTAGTTGTCGTCGGCGTGCAGGAATCCGCCCGCGGCGAAATAGTTGCGCAGGATTTTCACTTCGTCATCCGTGAAGCGGACGTTGCCGTGGCCGGTCATGTACAGGTAAGGGTGCTCGAAGAGCCGCGGGTCTTTGATCTCGACGACCGCCTCGCGCGCAGCGGCGCGGATCGATGTCCGCTCGTTGATCTGCGCGAGCAGGTTGGGCAGCGACGATGGGTTCGCGTACCAGTCGCCGCCGCCGCCATATTTCAGCCGCGCGATCGTGAAATCGTACTGGCCCGCGATCAGCACTATAAACATCAAAATATTCATCTATATCATTATAGGCTGAGCGTGCCCGCTGTCAAGTTCAGCCCGCCCAAAACGCAACTTCCAACCTGCTATACTTTGTTAACTTTTCAAACGCAACTTCCAACCTGCTGATTTCTGTTAACTTTTACAGCATCCCGCCCCGTCGCCCCCTTTCCGAAAATTGTCCGCTGTCAGTAACCCGCCGCAGGCCGTTTTTGGATAATTGTTCGATAACCTAACATACTATTGACAGATAATCAAACCTAGATATAATAACGAGAAGGAGCAAAATATGGTGAATATTGGCACAAGGATACAGCAACTAAGGAAACAGTTCGGATACAATCAGCAAAAACTCGCCGTTTCACTGGGCGTCTCACGGCCGACGGTTTCGCAGATGGAAGCCGGCGCGAGAAGGATCTGCGCAGAAGAGTTGAAAATACTGGCCGACCTCTTCAACACGTCGATCGATGCTCTTGTTAACCCCGAACGCGAACCTGTCGTTACAGTACGAGAGACTGCCGTGCGCTACAAGGCAAAACCGCGCGTGAGGATCAATGTCCCTCAGAAGAATCTGGCCAAGTTCAAAGATGCCCTCCTGTACATGCTTGGCAAGATCGGCTCGAAGCCCAACGTGGGTGAAACGGTGCTGTATAAGATCTTCTATTTCATCGATTTCGACTATTACGAAAAATACGAAGAACAGCTGATCGGCGCGACCTACATAAAGAACCGCTACGGACCAACGCCCGTCGAGTTCAAGAAGGTTATCGACGAGATGATCAAAGAAAATTCTATCGTCAGGATTGAAAGCAAATACTTCGAATATCCTCAGACCAAGTACCTGCCGCTGCGAAAGCCGGACCTGTCGACGCTGCGGGCCGATGAAATAGCCCTGATCGACGATGTCCTGAACAGATTGTCCGATATGAATGCTGAGCAGATAAGTGACTATTCGCACAACGACGTGCCCTGGCTCACGACCGGGGACGGCGAGATCATTGAATACGAAAGTGTATTCTATAGAACCGACCTCTATTCAATGAGACGCTACCGCGATGAATTTCAAGCAGATCAGCCGGCTTCCTGAATTTGATCGGGATATGAAGAAATTAGGCAAGAAATTTGTGACCCTTGAGGACGATCTGACCGTGTTCATCAGCACGCAACTGCATCTGTACCATAAACTCAAAATTGATAACAAAGGTATCCACAGGATAAAAGATCTGAAGACAGACGATCCTGCCGTATTCAAGGCGAGGAAATTTGCCTGCCGGTCCTTGAAGGGGCGTGGCGTTCATTCCGGGATTCGTATCATCTACGCGTATCACGCGGCGTCAGATCGCGTTGAATTCATAGAAATCTACTACAAGGGAAGCAAGAAGAGCGGAAACCGGGCGCGAATACTAACATACCTGTCCGGCTGCACAGGTACTCCCTGACTGGAGGACAGGTCTTTTCAGGATGGAGCACCCTCCAACTTTCAGACCTTCCTTGACAGTCACACCTTTAATGCTATAATTCGCTGCTTTCTGGTTGTGCAGAGAAACACAGCAGCATGAATATTTTGAAGCATTATATTCGGGTAGAATCAGTTTCGTCAATATTTGGCAAGAAGAGTCAACTTCTCAGATTTTATGGATAAGGAGGTTTGCCATGCAGACTTTTGAAAGACTTGGCAGTTTCTATCTCGGCAAAGAGTACGACCTCGCCAAGAAAAAATTGCTGGACCGCCTGGTGATGTATGATGCGCGCGACCTCGTGACCCACGCGGTCTGTGTCGGGATGACCGGTTCGGGCAAGACCGGCCTGTGCATTGACCTTCTCGAAGAAGCCGCGATCGACAGCGTCCCGGCGATCATCATCGATCCAAAAGGCGATATCACCAACATGCTCCTCACCTTCCCGGACTTGCGGCCTCAGGATTTTGAGCCGTGGGTCAATATCGACGATGCGCGCCGTAAGGACATGAGCACGGAACAGTATGCCAAGTACATTGCCGAAACGTGGCAGAAAGGCCTCAAAGAATGGGGCCAGGGGCCGGAGCGTGTCCGCATGCTCAAGGAGAGCGCGGATTTCCGCATCTACACGCCGGGTTCTGATGCGGGATTGCCCGTTTCCATTCTCGCATCGTTCAGTGCGCCGAAAATGAATTGGCAAGACAATGAAGAGCTGCTGCGCGACAAGATCCAGGGAACCGTGAGTGCCTTGCTCGGTCTTGTCGGCATTGAGGCCGATCCTATACGGAGCCGGGAGCACATCCTGCTCTCGAACATCTTCGAACATTTCTGGCGCCGCGGCGAAAACCTGGATCTTGCCCGTCTCATAAATGCGATCCAGACACCGCCGGTCCGGCAGCTGGGCGTATTCGATGTCGATACTTTTTTCCCGGAGAAGGAGCGGTTCGCGCTGGCCATGTCAATCAACAATATCATCGCCGCGCCCAGTTTTGACCTGTGGCTGCAGGGCGAGCCCCTCGATATTTCACAGATACTCTATACCGCTGATGGCAAACCGCGCCACAGTATTTTCTACATTGCCCATCTCAGTGACCAGCAGCGCATGTTCTTTGTCACGTTGCTGCTCGAGCAGGTGCTCACCTGGGTTAGGCAACAGTCGGGCACGACCAGTTTGCGCGCCCTGCTCTACTTCGACGAGGTCTTCGGCTTCTTCCCGCCGGTCGCCAATCCGCCCTCAAAGACACCGATCCTCACCTTGCTGAAGCAGGCGCGGGCTTTTGGCTTTGGCGTCGTGCTCACCACGCAGAATCCAGTCGACCTCGATTACAAGGGTCTGACCAATGCTGGCACCTGGTTCATCGGCAAGCTCCAGACCGACCGGGACAAGATGCGCGTCCTCGACGGTCTGGAATCGGCCTCGAGCGAGACCGGCGGCAAGACGAACCGCCGTCAGCTGGACCGCAGCATCTCGGCGCTCGGATCACGCGTCTTTCTGCACCATAATGTCCATGCGGCCGAACCGGTCGTTTTCCAGACGCGGTGGGCGATGAGTTTTCTGCGGGGTCCGCTCACGCGCACTCAGGTGAAACAACTGGTGGGCGGTATTCCGATAGAGAAGGCGGCGGTGGTCCAACCTGCTGCAGAGACGAGACCCGAACCACCTAGCCCTGGCGAATACACAAAGAATATCCCCCAGCTGTCCCCTCAGGTGAGACAGGTCTTCCTTCCGGTGCGCATGAACGCAGACGATGCGCTGGCAGCCCTGGCAACCCAGCTCCACCAGAAGCCCGAACCGGCGGAAAGCGTGCTCATATATGAACCATCCCTGGTGGCGTTGGGGAGTACCCGCTTCATCGACTACAAACTGCGCATCGACAAAACTCAGAAGACCGGATTCCTCGTTGGCCCGTCAAAAATCAGCCGGCTGATACGCTGGGAAAAGGCAGAACCTGTTGACATCGATCCCGCGAACCTGGCCCGGCAGCCGAAACCCCTGCCCGGTTCGGCCCAGTGCCGTCCGAATTGAAGACGCCGGCCGCGTTCAAATCATTCGGCGATGATTTCCTCAACTACCTCTACCGGGAGAATACGCTCAAAGTACATTACCATCCTGTAGCCAAGCTCTACGGCGAGCCCGGCGAGTCCGAACGCGAATTCAAGATACGCGTCCAGCAGGCCGTCCGGGAACAACGCGATGGCGAGGTCGAGAAGCTGAGGCGCAAATACGCTACGGAGTTCCAGAAACTTGAGACAAAACTCTACCGTGAACAGCAGGAACTCGCAAGAGACCAGGCAACCTATGAAGGACGCAAGCGCGAAGAACTCCTCTCGGCCGGAGAGAGCATTATCAGCGTCTTGGGCGTCTTCGGCCGGAGGGGGTCGACCACCGCTCTTTCCAAGGCGGCGCGCAAGCGACGTTTGACCGCAAAATCAAAGACTGACGTCGATGAATCGGTCAGAGAGATCGCGCGGCTCCAGGACGAGATCCAAAAGATACGCGGGAGCATGGAACAGCAGGTCAATGACATCCACAGCATGTGGGACGCAAAGCTCGAGGCGATCGAGACCCATACGGTCAGGCCAAAAAAGAGTGACTGCGCCGTCGAAACCGTGAGCCTCGCCTGGACGCCCTACTGGGAGATCGGATATCGCACGGCCGCCGGCGCCGCGACGAGCGCCCGGATCCCGGCCTGGCGCAAACCAATCCGGGGACAGGCATAAACCTCTAAACTTCTGTTGTCGAGAATCAGCCATTTCCTCGGTTTTTCAATCTGCAAAGTAGAATAGCTCAATAGTTTATGACTGTCCCCATGTTTTTCTTGACAAGGTACGCGCGGGTGTGCTATACTTCTGCCGACAGGAGGAATCATGCATGGATTTACGCACATAGAGATACCAACAAACGATCCGCAGAAATCAAAGGCGTTTTACGGAAAATTGTTCGGCTGGAAATTGAATGACACCATATCGGATTATGTCATGTTCTCCACAGGTGATAACCAGGGTGGCGCATTCACTACCAATGCCAAGCCGTCCCGTGACGGCGTCGTTCTTTACATCGAGGTGGAAGATATAACAGAGAAACTGACCGAGATCGAAGCTGCAGGTGGGAAAAAACTAAAAAACAAAACCCAAATTTCACCTCAATACGGCTACTATTGCACTTTTACTGACCCCTGCGGTAATATCATGGCCCTGTGGAGCAGGCAATAGTGGGAATACCTGAAGACCGTAGATTCCATCTTGTTGACAAATAGCAAAAGAATGTTATGATCGCGAGTAATTGAACACCATAGGGAGGAGGTAATATGTATGCATCGATAGTCATGTTTGTATCTGTGATCATTGGTTGGCCCATTTGGTCAACCAAAGCACCTTTGCCCCAACCTTTAGCCGGTAGTGGTTGCGCATTCGTGGGTGATACGATATACGTCATTGGCGGCCGCGACTCGCCAGGAAATTGCTGCGCGACCAATTATGCGTATGACCCGTATAGTGACTCCTGGACAATAAAGACTCCAATGCCAACTGCCCGTGCCCACCTTGGTTGTGCCGCGGTCAATGGCAAGATATACGCAATCGGTGGTTGGTATGGAAATACGGCGAGTGGGGCAGTTGAGGAATATGATCCCGCCACCAATACCTGGGAGATTAAAAACCCGATGCCGACGCCGCGGTACACGTTCGGCATCGCCGCAGTAGCAGATAAGATCTACGTGATTGGCGGCATGAACACGCAACCGCTGATATTTACAACAGTAGAAGAGTACGATCCACTAACTGATACGTGGGCCACAAGAACGCCGATGCCCACACCAAGAATGGACCCTGGCTGTGCAGCTCTCTACGATACTATCTACGTCTTCGGCGGTTCTACGACGATCGGCAGCGGCGTCACCACGGCGAACGAACGCTACGATCCTGCAGCTGATGCGTGGGCCACAAGGGCAAGCATGCCGACTGCCAGATATGCGCTCGGCGGATTTTCATGGTACAACCGCGTGTTTGCTCTTGGGGGCTATGATTATTGGTCATACCATACAACACTTGAAGAATACATGCCATCGACGAATACCTGGAGTACACTCAACCCAATGCAATATGCCCGGCAGTCAGTGGCCATCGGTATGATTCCGCAGTACGTATATGTAATTGGCGGTTGGAATAACGGAGCCCTTGACTACAATGACGAAGGCTGGTTCGAAATAGGTATTGAAGAATACAAAAAGGCGCAACCAATGGTATCCATCGACATCAGTCCCAATCCGTTCACCGACTTCACTGATATCCGAATTCAAATAATAGACACCAGACAAAAATGCGAAATCAAAATACACGACATAACTGGCCGCCTGGTCACCGATCTTTCTGCGCAGATATCTGTCATCGGCCATCAGTCCTCAGTAACGTGGAATGGTAAAGACAATCAAGGTTGCGCTCTGCCAAACGGAACTTATCTGGTTGTATGCGGTAACGACCGAACAACGAAAATTGAAAAGGTCGTACTTGCACGCTAGACATAACCAATTATCGGCGGATAACATAGTGAAAGAAAATAGCAACCTCATCGCGTATTGCGGCCTCTATTGCGGTGATTGTTTTATGTATAAAGGCAAGATCGCCGACCTCGCGCGCAACCTGCGTAAGGAATTGCGGGCATCGAAATTCAGCCGCTTCGCAAGTATGATATCAAAGTATTTCAAACCCTACAAGAACTACGGCACAACCTACGAGGTTCTGGGCATGATGCTCAGACTACGATGCAAACGGACTTGCCATGATGGCGGCGGCCCGCCGCAATGCAAGGTCCGCAACTGCTGCACGAAGAAGAAAATACCGGGATGCTGAGAATGTGATGAATTCGAGCGTTGCCCGAAACTCCATTTCCTGCGCGCAGTTCACGGCGACGCCCATATTAAGAATCTCAGAATCATAAAAAGAAAAGGAATTGAGCAATTTATCCACGGAAAGAAATTCTGGTAGATACCGCCGGTATTTGTAAATAGAGCCCGTCCCCGTTGACAATATTCCAGAATCAGTTATAATACCAGGCAAGGTCGTTTGCTACACCGATTCTTCTGTTCTTTTCGTTCTGAAATACAGAGTGTTTTTATGAAATAGGTGACACAAATCAAAAAAAGGAGAGATAATGTCAGCAAAACTTCGTCTTAAGATCGAAGACTGTAAGGTGTCCACTGAAGACGGTATCAAACTCTTGGGAAAATGCGGGTTTGCCGCAGAAGAAGCAAAGGAAATAATGCAGTCTTTGCCCAAGACGATCACGTACAAATCGTCGTCGAAGCGCTTCGGCGATTTCAAGTTACTGCAGATCGGTTTTAGTGTGAAATTGACGTAAAGGTTGGATCCGGCGGCGTTATTCCAATAACACTACCGGGATTGACCGTTCTTCTCTGATCGAACCGGCTCGCACGAAATACACACCGGCCGGTAACCTGTTGCCCCTGTTATCCGTACCATCCCACCACAGGACTGATTCTTGATTCTGGATTATCGATCCTTGATCAAGAGATCTTACCAGACGGCCACTGGCGTCATAGATCCCTACGCTGTAGTCGTCCGTCGAGTATCCAGGATCGAGTATTAAATATCTCATTTTAGTTGTACGGGTGAAGGGATTGGGCGACGCTTCGATAAAGGAAAGCCGCGCTTCGACCGCCGGCGTTATCTCGCTGATGCCGGTCGGTTGGACCGGGATCGAATCCAGATACGGGATCTTGTTGTGCGCGGTCACCGTGATATGCATGTTGCCTTCAAAGAGCGTGTCAAAGTTGAAGACGATCACGCCGCTGACATTCGTGTATCCGTACTCATACACGACCGTGTCGAGCAGCACGCAGACCAAAGCCGATTCGACCGGCCATTCATTGTGCTGGACATCGATGATGAGGGACGTATCGCTGACCGACAGATAAGAGTCGTGATACACCTCGAGCGGCTTTGGAACGGCGGTCCAGATCATCATCGACGGGTCGCCGATCGTCGTGAAGCCGCGATATTCAGTCGATGAGCTGTACATGCTGTAGACGTTCAGCCGTCCGGCCTCGCACGCCTGGCCGAACGTCTGCTTGCCCTGCGCGAACAGCCCGTTGAAGAACCCCTTGGCGACGGCGCTGCGCAGATGGGCGATACCGGACCCGCTGGTCGTCGTGGCAAAATAGCCGGCCGCGCCCCTGGGCAATGTCGGCGTGCCGGTATAGAACCATTTTTCGGCCGCGGTCGGTGAGCCGCTGCTGCTCAAGGTGCCGCAGGTTATTGAAAGGACGATCGGTAGTTTGTTGCCGTTCTGGGTCTGGTTGACATCGACCGCGAACGGAGGATACCAGTTGTTCGTGGCGGTACCCCGGTACAGAACGAATGCCCGGCCCTGGTTCACCCGATTAACGACGGTGCTCGCGTTATTGCCCAGTAACTTTGACAGAGTATCGATCGTATTGTAGCCGTTCGCCAGCATGTAGCTCTTCGCGTGCCGGATATCACTCCAGTAGATCGAATCGTCGCTGTACGGCGGCGGCGGGTAAGTGTTATAATCTTCGCGCGCGATCAAGCACGCGTTGATGAACCAGGACGGATCGGTCAGGTCCGGCGTCTTCTCGTACAATAGCATCTTGTTGACTGCGGTCTGCGCTTCCGTGACGTTGTGAACGTTCAGGCGGCCGGAAAGTATCTCGTTGTAGATATCTGCGTTCATGTTCGTGTAGTAATTGTCCGAGTAGCAGGTGTAGGCAAAAGCATAGAAAGGTATGTAGTTGGGCGCGCCGACGAGCAAGAGATACTCGGGTCTTATGTCCCAGGTGGCGTAGGCATCGGCGACATAGGATTTGATCGCGCTCGTGGTCGAGCCGATCTGGGAAAGTTTGACGACCTTAGTTCTGTAACCCATGCGGTGCTTCCACTCGACAAGGGGTTGGATCGAACTATAAAACGTGTCGGCCGTCACGACCAGATACCGGGCGCCTGTTTCCTGCGCCAGGGCGGCGGCAGTGAGAATAACGAAAGATATCAGATATTTCCGCATGGATCGCTATTGTTCGTGTATTATATCTATCGACGCCCCGATGTCAAGCAGAAATTTTCCATTTCTCCTGCCGGGCGCGCGAACCGCTACTGCAAAGCGGC
>JACUUY010000211.1 GCA_014859085.1 Caldifarciminota bacterium | reverse complement strand
GAGACACGTGTGCTAACATTTCGAATTGCCCCATTAGATTAGAAAACAATAACTTCCTAACGGGGCAGGCGAATTGCGAATTGCGAATTTAACGACATTTTGGATTGCGCTTAGTGGCGGCGGTGGGGTCAAATCTTCAAACTTCAATGCTGCACGTAGTGCTGGAAACAACATATATGCTCCTACGGCGCGGGATGGCAGCTGCGCTGCGGATAGGGGCGCCTTACGGCGCGGCAACGACGCACTTCGTGCGGTAACTGAACACGACCCCGTAGCCATAACCGCCTTGACGCGCCTGAAGGCGCTACTCCAGTTCCGGGAGTAGCCGAGCTCGCTCGGCGCCACTGCAGCGCGGCATAGACGCACTTCGTGCGGAAAAACTAATTTTAGCTCATTCCTAACCGTACTACGGTTTGTATCAAGTATCAAGAATCAAGTATCCAGTATCTCTGTTTGAAAGGTACGTAGCCAGTTGATCTCGTTGGCGATGCCCATCTGCAGGTCGAATTTGGGCTCGTACTTGAGCCGAGATCGGGCCTTGGTGATATCGGCCGCGGTGTGGCGGACATCGCCCCTCTGGTTTTCGATATGCCTGACGTTCGCCTTCTTGACCAGGATGTGTTCCATGATCGTTATGATCTCGCGCACCGTGACGCGTGAACCGCCGCCGATGTTGAAGATTTCGCCGGCCGCTTCCGAGTTCATTGCCAGCACGTTCGCTTCGACGATATCGTTGATGTAGGTGAAATCCCTGGTCTGGTTACCGTCGCCGAAGACCACGACCTCCTGATCACGGAGCATCGCCTTGATGAACTTGTGGAACGCCATGTCCGGCCGCTGCCTTGGACCGTAGACCGTGAAGTAACGGAGCGATATTGCCGGAACGCCGAAATTCCTATGGTAAAGGGCGCACAGGTGTTCGCCGGCCAGTTTGGACACGCCGTAGGGCGATATCGGCATGGGCTTCAGATCCTCGGCCGTCGGATAGGTTTCGGCATCACCGTATACGGACGACGACGAGGCATATATGAACTTGTTCAAATCCACTTCTTTCGCGGCTTCGAGCAGCAGCTGGGTGGCGAGCACGTTGTTCTCGGCATAGATGCGGAAATCTTTGCCCCAGCTCGCGCGAACGCCGGCCTGCGCCGCCTGATGGAACACGACATCGACTGCTGCCATCAACTTCAGCAGATCGGTATCGAGCAGGTTCGCCTCGCAAAAGATGAAATTGGACTGCTCTTTCAGCCACTTGATATTCGATTCCTTGATCTCACGCGCGTAGTAGTCGGTGAAACAATCGACGCCAATGACATCATGGCCGTCTCTTACCAGACGCTCACACAGATGGGAGCCGATGAAGCCGGCACAGCCGGTCACTAATGCACGATTTCTAACGAAATCTGGAGTCATATTGCTTCGCACCTGAAGACACATTTCATTGGAGACACATCCGCCGAGGGCGGATTGAAGACACGCTTCGCTGGAGACACGAAGCCGTGTTATTGCTGGATGAGAGATTCAAATCGCTTCGAAACGTAGATGCGCGTCTTCTCATTCCTTATCTCCATGATCCATTCTCGTGCCTTCCTGATGCTGAATGGCCGGGCAAAATGCAATTCGGGGAAGTACCCAAAATTCTTCTTCCTGTGCGCCGAAAGATAGAGACTGTCGATCAATGCTTTTTCCGGCCCAGCAACCAGGAAACTCTTTGTTTCGTCCCAGGAAAACCCCTTGAAGAACGATGGATGAATCCGATGGACAGAATAGGTGGCGATCTTCGTTTTGATTTTTCTCGTATGTGCGGTAGACGCAACGGTTACGACCTGCGGCACCTGCTCCACGATACCATGGTAATGCAGGGCGCTTACAAAAGAAATGTAAGCCCTCTGCCTCGGGAAAAGCAAAGGCACGACCGAGAAGACATTGAGCCGGTTAGTCGGTGTGTCTGCCCATATCCCACGGTAGACTTTTGTCACCAAACCCTGTTTCTCGAGGTAGTTCAGCGTCTGGATCACGGTCGAGGATGACTTGCCGCACAATCTCGATAATTCGAACGTCGTGAAGAAGGGCCGACCCAGCTGTTTGATGCAGGATAGAACGGTCTTTTCAACCATCTGCATTGATAATACTGTTTATGAGATCTACGACTTTCAGCCACATCTCATCCCACTGCTCGGTTGAATCGTAGATGGCCCGATCCTCAGCCGACAGGTAGGCCAGAACCGTATCGCGGAATCGCGCAAAGCTGATGTCGTAAACACTGTCAATCGCCGCGCGCCTTTAATTAGCTCCGATCCCGGTCACCTTTCCGTCTTCGGAGCGGTATTGCGTGCTGAGTTGAAAGAGATCAAAGACATCCCTTGCCTGAGTTACCGCTCGTGTAGCCAGAGCGCCGATCTTCTGACCTATGGCCGGTATGATCCCGTAGTGCGGCACAATGATCGGTGGCAATCTGTAGGCACGGAGG
>JACUUY010000050.1 GCA_014859085.1 Caldifarciminota bacterium | reverse complement strand
GCGCCGGCTACTACCTGCAGATCGGTCGCATCCTGCCCGTTATCCACTGGCTTAGCCTGCCCATTGGCCTGACGATCTTCAACGTCATCCTCCTCAACGAGATGCCCGATTACGAAGCAGACCGCGTAGCCGGTAAGAAGAATATGATGGTGAGATTGGGGACACGGCGGGGTTCGTATCTGTATGCGATCGTGAGCGCGCTTGCCTGGTTTTTCTTCTATGTGTCGATCCGTCATGGCGTGCCACAAAGAGCACTCTGGTTCTATCTGCCGGTATTTGCGCTCTCGGTGGTCCTGGTCTTCCTCGTTGTGCAGAGGCGCTGGCAAAACCGCAGGACTCTTGAAACGCTCTGCGGCGCCACGATCTTGGTCAACCTCGGGACGAGTGCTTCGTATATCTTTGCCTACCTGTGACCGATGAAGAACGCGCCGCCGGCCCGCGAAGCGAAACCCCGCCTCAGGGTATATCCTTACTGGTGGCCGCCGTCCCTCGTCCTCAGGCAGGCCGGGAGCGCGCTTGCGATCGGTATTCTCACCCGCTGGCGCAGGATGCCCCAGTGGTTTTTCAGGTACGGTTTCAAGTGCCTGCCCGGTGCGGCCGGTTCACACGGCATGGGTTGCATCGGTTTCCCCGATCATCCGGTCTGGGAAATGACCACGGTCTGCAATCTAAAATGCATCCACTGCCATACGGCAGGCGGCGAGCCGGGTGCAGCCGAGCTGACCACGGATCAAGGAAAGCGCATGCTCGATGGCCTTTCGCGCGTGAAGAATTTCCGCATGATGGCTTTCACCGGCGGCGAGCCCCTGATGCGGCCGGATCTCTTTGAACTCCTCGCCTACGCGCGCGCTCTCGGTTTTGCCAACACGATCGCGACCAATGCTACACTCATCAATGACAATGCAGCACGACGCTTGCGTGATCACGGCGTTGTCATCGCGGCCGTGAGCCTCGACGGTTTCACGGCGCAGACGCACGATATGGTGCGGGGTCTTGCCGGCTCGTTTGACGCGGCGGTCAAGGGCATGCGCGCCCTGGGCCGGGCCGGCATTCTGCTCCATGTCAACATCACGGCCATGGAATACAACGTGGATCAGCTGAACGAACTCGTGAACCTGGTCGGTGATCTGGATACCGGCATCCTTCTGATCTACCAGCTTGTGCCCGTGGGCCGGGGCCGCGCGATCCAGGACGCGGTATTGTCCAGGGAAGCGAACGAGCGGCTGGCAAATTTCATGGCCCGGGCGCAGCGCCGGACCAATGCGATAATGGAACCGGTGGCCGGGCCCCAGTACTGGCCCTTGCTGCTCAAGCGGGTCCATATTGCGAACGGCCTGCCCTTGTACCTTGCGGAAAAGATCTTCCACGGTTGTTCGGCCGGACGCGGGTTCGTATATATCAAACCGGACGGAGAGGTCTGGCCCTGTCCATTCATCGAGATGAGCTGCGGCAATGTGCGGGAAAGACCATTCGCCGAGATCTGGTCCGAGTCGCCGGTCCTCGAGCAACTGCGCCGGCGCGAAACGCTTCTCAAAGGACAGTGTGGTTCATGCCTGTACCGCCGGCTGTGCGGCGGATGCCGGGGTCGTGCCCTGGCTATGACCGGCGATCTCATGGCCGAGGACCCGTGCTGTTTCATCCACGACTGAGCGAAGAGGATAATATGTCCAGCCAAAGACCGAATGTAGGGCTTGAATCGATCCACAGAGATATTCAAAAGGTGGAGTCGATTCTGCACGGAATTCTCCGCCGGATGGACGAGCCGGCAAGATCGATGCTCAAGACACCGCTTGAAGGCGGCAAGAGGCTGCGGCCGGCCCTGGTGGTGCTCTGCGGCCGGTTGCATAAGATTCCAGGAAGGAAGATGCATATCCTGGCCGCGGCGGTGGAAGTCTTGCACAGCGCAACCCTGATCCATGATGATCTTGTTGACAAGGCTTATCTACGTCGGGGCCGAAAGACAATTCAGGCGGTCTGGCCGGTTGGCGCCACGGTCCTGGCTGGAGATTGTCTGCTCGCACAGTCGGTCTGCCTGGTGGCGCAACTTCAGAATCCAGCTGTGCTGAGCATACTTGCCGAGACGCTGTGCACGATGTCTGCAGGGGAGATCGGTTATCATTATGCGCAGCGAGACAGAAAGAAACGAAAGGTATATTTCGAGAGCATTATCGCCAAGACCGCGTCGCTGTTTGCCGGAGCCATGGAGATGATCGGTGTGCTTGCCGGCGTTGAGAGGATCAAAGCGAGATACCTGAGCGAATTCGGTCATGAATTCGGCATTGCCTATCAGATAATTGATGACGTGTTGGATTTTACCGGCGATGAAAGAAGACTGGGCAAACCGGCCGGCAGTGATCTGGCACGAGGCGTCATTACCCTTCCTGTCATATGCTATCTGGAACTCGGCAATGATGCTGCGGTAATTGACAAGATTCTGTCCGGAAGGGGAGCGCCCGAAGAGATCAAGACAACGATCGAGATGGTCCGGAAATCCGGAGCAATTGACGACGCGCTGGAAGAAGCACGGATGCATGCGATGAAGAGTAAGGCCGCCCTGGCGCACCTGCATGAGGGCAAAGCCCGACAGGCTCTTTGTAGATTGGTGGATCATATCGTGGCGCGCGGGGAATAGGGCGACCCGGCGCAGGTTCTTTCAGAGACGAGAGCGGACTCGACCACTCTACCGCTGACGTCGGTTCCAGGATCCGCTCAGTTGCTCGCAGATTTTGCCGGAAGGACCGAACTGAGAAGAAAAACGAGCGTGCTCAGCTTCAACATAACCAGCACCATGCAGGAGCCAAACACGCCGAGGAGCGGCAAGAAGAAGATGCCGCCCAGGACACCGGCCAGCCAACCGCCCATCAGGTCTGCGCCGTAGAGCAGGCCGGCAGTATGGCCCAGGTCGGCGCCCCTGCCGGTTGACAGGTATATGTGACTCCCAAGCGGGAACTCAAGGCCGACGAGCAAACCCGAAAGCAAGGCAAGGGGCAGGAAGAAGAGCGGCCTGTTCTCCGCAAACCCGGTTCGGGTGAGCACCAAGGGCAGGAGAATGGAGAAGAGAATTATCAAGAGATCGACGTGCACGAAGGTCCTGACCGGATCCTTCGCGTGCAGCGCATGTGTGGTGGCGAGGTACCCGCCCGCTGCCATGCCGACCATGAGCGCCGAGACGATAACGCCGATCCAGTAGAAAACGTAACCATAAAGGATCTGAAAGGCAAAGATGAGGACAAGGTCAAACAGCATGCCGGCAAATCCGGTAGTGGCAATACAGAATGGTATCGCGGCAGCGACATTTCTCATTCTTGCTCCCAAGCCCAGGAACAGCAGGGCAAGGCCCGCAGAGAGAATCAAGAATAGCCGCAGACTGATTCCTTCGAAGTACTTGAAGATCCACCGGAGATGAGGCGTGAATACCGCATTCCAGTAGGCGAGACTGTAGAATGCGGCGATCGGCCGGAAATCTTCGTTTTTCTTCTCCGTGCCCTGGTCCAGAGAAATCACGAACCATTCAAGCCACCGGGGATGCAACTTGTAGGTGAGATGAAAAGGCGTCAGCAAACGGGTCTCTAAATCCCGTCGGGTCATTCTGCCGGCCAGTTCAATGTCTCCGGGCAGGAGTATCGCTTCGGTTTGAGAGGCGAGATAGAAATTCACGTCGCCGGGGATCGTCCTTACATGGGGGAAAACGTCGTGCAGGGTGTTGAGTATGCATCGATTGAGGTTTATCAACTCTGCGCTGAGATAGGTCAAGGAACCAGAAAGCTTCAGGACCAATATGCCGTCGTCATTCAACCGGCCTCTGCAGGCCAGAAAGAACTCCGTCGTGTAGAGACGGTTTGTCTGCAGATCCTGGGGATCACCCAGACCGATGAAGATAAGATCATACTTGTTTTCAAAATGCGTAACAAAGAACCGGCCGTCGAGATGATGAATGCGCAGTTCGGATGCGCAGAATTCAATATCGGTCAGGCTTGTTGAGTATTTCTTCACAAGTTTCAGGAGCAGGGGGTCCAGTTCGACATAATCAATTCTTTCAACCGGGTGTTTCAGTATTTCTCTTATGATACCACCAGCACCACCGCTGATAATGAGCACTTCTTTCGGATCGGAGTGAATGAGCATCGGCAGATGGACAAATTCCTCGACAAATTCGATGTCCGGTATGGGCGTTGTGATAATGGGAATGCCATCGGCGAAGAACACATATTGTTCTTCCCGCTCGGTCACGACAACATTGCCGTACTTGGAGTTCTCGTAGTGGATAACATCCTGTCCCAACCACTGACGCGCAACTGAGGTTTTGTGAATGCGATGGTCCAGACCCGCGCATACGATTGAACAAACCAGAAGTGACAGCGACAAACAGGCGAACCCGAGTATCCTCGTGAAACGCCGGCGGCTTTTCCAGAACCGGCTCAACAGGATGAGGCAGACGATGAGATTAAAGGCAGTGATGCCCAAGGCTATCCTCAGTGAATTGAAATGAGGGACCAGCAGGTAGGTGAAGAAGACGCCGCCGACGAGCGTGCCGATCGTTTCAATGACATAGACGCGGCCGATTGACGATGCATGGTGCGTCTGCTTTCTGACTGCTTCATACAGCCGGCAACTGAGGGTGAAGAGAGCGCCATGCGCGATGCTGACTGAAGAAAGAACCAGGAATGACAGGCCGATTATGGACAGTAGTCCCAATGACTCGCCCGGGGTGATGCCGAACGTCGTCTTGATCGTCCTGCTCAAATACACTGCCACCGGGAGGAACAGGCAGAAGACGGTCTGTATGACCACAAAAGACTCGATTCTGAATCTTCGGGATTCTGCTCTTGGGCCCAGCAAGAAGGCGCCGGCCGCTTCGAGGATGAGCCAGTTTGCCAGAATGACGCCGATGGACAGTTCGTTACCCTGAAAAGATACCAGCAGCTCGCGCAGGAGTAGTATCTGTGCGACGATGCCGCTGAACCCCATGGTAAGGACGGCAAGGATGACGCGCACCGTCGGCCATCGATGATCCGTCATCTGATCGTGCCCGGGTGAAGTCGCAGGTGCTTTGTACAATTACCAGATCCCGGCGATTGAAGAGCTGCAGAACTTACACTTGCCCTCTACGACGTTGTTCTCCATGACCTGGAAATGGACGCGGTGGATTATCCGCTTCTGGCAATAGGGGCAGTAGGTTGAATTGTACTTGTGCCCCGGGACATTACCGACGGTAACGTACTTGATCCCTGAATCCCGGGCGATCTGGTGTGCCTTCTCGATTCTCTTTGTCGGCGTCGCGGCAATGTTAGTGAGTCGATAATTGGGAAAGAAACGCGAGAAATGCAGAGGAACATCATCACCCAAATTCCCCTTTATCCATAAACACATGCTCTTTATGTCATCAGGGTTGTCATTCAACCCGGGAACAAGCAGGTTCACAATCTCAAGCCACCTGTTTTCTTCCTTCACGATCTGCAGTGTCCTCAGGACCGGGGCCAGTTCTGCCGAGGATACATTTTCATAGAAACTCTGGGTGAACCCCTTCAGGTCGATGGTAACCGCATCCGTGTATTTGAGCAGCGCTCTTAAGGGCTCGGGGTTCATTGAACCATTTGAGTGGAATAGTATGTTGAGGCCGTGTTCCTTCGCAAGCCGGGCAATATCATAGACATACTCGTAAAAAGATGTCGGCTCATTGTAGGTAAAGGAGAGGGTGGGAATCTTCCTCCTTAGGGCAATATCAACGGCTTCCTCAGGAGTGATTTCGTAGACATATTCCATTTCCTCGATCGAACGTTGCGAGAGGTGCCAGTTATGGCAGAATTTGCACCGGAAGTTACAGCCCGCCGTACCAAAACAGAGTATTTCAGTGCCTGGATACATATGATATGCCGGTTCCTTCTCAATCGGATCGATTTGAACGGCCGAGGGTCGGGAATAAACCAGACTGTAGAGCCGGCCATCAATATTCATTCTGTTGCGACAGAAACCGCGTTGCCCTTCGTGGAGCGTACAGCCGCGGAAACATAGCATGCACTGTACCGTGTTCAGGCCGAGTTGGTTGTAAAACATTGCCTCGTGCAGGAAATCCTTGTCAGAAATGCCTTTGCTCTTGCCGGCCAGACTGCCGAGGCCAAAACCCGTGCCCACGAGGAGGATGCCTCCTTTCTTCAAGAAATCCCGGCGCGAGATCACGTCTTCAAAGAATCCCTTGAAAATGGAATCATCTCGTCGGCAAGGAGCGCGTTGATTTGCATTCTGCGGTGTCTTCATCTACAAAGATTATAGTGTCTCAGACCGGTCAGTCAATAGTCTCACGCCGCACCGATATTACCAGCCAGAAATGCTAACAGCACCCCCGGGGACAGGCATAAACTTATAAACTTCTGCCCGTTCTCCGCGGCGCGGCCCCGCAGGCGGCAATTGACTAACCCGTGAAAATCACTATAATTCTAAAGGTTCGGGGAATAAGAAGTATCCCTACTTACCCCTGTAGCTCAGCTGGATAGAGCGGCGGTTTCCTAAACCGCAGGCCACCCGTTCGAATCGGGTCAGGGGTATCCCAATATTACCCAAATCTCTGATTTGGTTGTAATATTGAGGATCCCGTACCTTTTCAGGCGTTACGCCAGGGGTGGGTTGTTTGACTTGTTGTCATAGAGCGCGGATTTCTGAGATTGAAATGTCTGTTTCGTCGAAAAGGTGCGGGATAAGAAGAATGAGGGAATTGAGCAGTCCCGCACGAATCTGTCCCAAATCTATGATTTGCTGGACAGATTCAGTGTCCCGTAACAGGGCGAAGGGATTTTCTTACAATGGTGCGGGATAGGCAAGCATCATAACAAGGCTCAATGCCGTTTTGAAAGGAACCGATCATGAAACAAATTAAAAGAGGTCATTACAAAGAAGACGAGTTCCAGAGCACGATGGAAAAATTGATGAAGTATGTTGTGCGGCATAAGGAAAAGTCGATAGTCATTGCCGTGGGATTTGTCGTTGCGGTTATCTTAGTCATCTTCTTCGCCGCGCGTGGCGAAGAATCCAACCCCCAGGCCGACCTGCTTCATACTCAGGCATTGGGGTTTATGTCGATGGGTCAGGTTCAGGAAGCCGAGACATTCCTGCGCGAGCTGACCGAGAAATATCCGAACACGCGGCCCGGCAAGATCGGCATGTACTACTTGGGTGTTATTACCTTTCATGATGGCCGGTTCGAAGAGGCGCTGGCGTTGTTCGACAAGTTCCTCGCCAAGGAGAAGAAAAGTCCGTTGCTCCGGCCATCGGCGTTGATGGGCGCGGGTGCCGCGGCCGAGGGTCTGAGAGATTATGAGCGCGCGGCAAAGTATTATGAAAGGCTGACGCGCCACGACAAATCACCTCTGTACGTGTATGGCACGCTTGCGTACGGCCGGGTGTTGGGACTACTGGGCAACACCGAGAAATCCAAAGCGGTTTTGCAGGAGCTTCTTGACAATGATCCTCCGGATGACGTTGCGGCGGACGCGCGATTCTATCTCAGCTATTTCAGCCAGTAGTCTTTTCCGGCTGATAAATATGGACGCAAGCCAGGAGCGTTTGGACCGGATCATCCCAATCCATGCATAATAACCATAGTAACGTTTCGGTCGCCTTCTTCTGGCACTTCCACCAGCCGATGTATTCCGGGCCCGAAAGCAAGACCCTGCCGTTACCCTGGGTGAGACTGCACTGCCTGAAGGATTACCTCGATATGCTAAGGAACGCGCAGAAGTTTCCGGGGTTGAGGATGACCTTCAATTTCACGCCATCATTATTACTGCAGATACAGGAATATGTGTCGGGTCAAACCACCGATGAGCAATTCCTTCTTTTTAAGAAAAAACCGGAAGAACTTTCGGACGGGGACAAGATTCAGATCCTGCGCGATTTCTTTCTGGCAAACTGGGACAGGATGATCGGTCCATACCCGAGGTATCTTTCTTTGCTTCTCAAACGCGGCAAGAATATCGTAGAGGACGAGTTGCCTTCGATCGCCCAGACATTCACGCTTGAGGAGTGGCGCGACCTGCAGATGTGGTCGAATCTCGTCTGGATCGACCCGGTCTTTCGTGAGGAGATACTCGATCTCTACGGAAAAGGCAAGAACTTCCGGGAGGAGGACAAAGAGCGGCTTATCGGCCTTGAGACCAGGATAATGTCCTCGATATTCGGCGAATACAGAAAAGCATTAGATTCCGGCGAGATGGAGCTGACCACGTCACCGTTATATCATCCGATCCTACCCTTGCTCGTGGACAGCGATCTTGCCCGGGTCTCGAATCCGAATCTGAATATTCCGTTCAGGTTCGTCCATCCAGAAGACGCTGAACAGCAGATCGCGGCGGGGATACGGGTATTCGAGGAGATCTTCGGACAGAAACCGCGGGGCATGTGGCCGTCCGAGGGCAGCGTCTGTGAGGATTTGGTGCCGGTCTTTGCCAGGCTCGGGATAAATTGGCTGGCGACGGATGAGGAAATACTCGCCCGCAGTGTCAGACGTTCGTTCTATCGCGATGGCAACGGGGTTCCCAATTATGCGGATCACCTCTACAAGCCCTGGCGATACAAGGACGTGAATTTCATATTCAGGGATCACGTTATTTCCGATTTGATCGGCTTCACTTACTACGCGTGGGACCAGGAAAAGGCAGCCCACGATTTTGTCGCGAGGATCAAGAACATAAGCGAGCAGCTTCCTTCATTTGACCGGTATATTGTGCCGGTGATCCTCGACGGCGAGAACGCGTGGGAGGCGTATCCGGATGACGCCACGCTTTTCTTCGAAGCCCTTTACGGCGAACTGACCAGACAACAGATCCCGACAACAACGGTCTCGGGTTTTCTGCACGAGAATGAAATCAAGCATCACCTGCCTTCGTTGTTCCCCGGGTCGTGGATCGGAGCGAATTTCGATATCTGGATCGGCCAGCCCGAGGATCACGTCGCCTGGCAGATGATCGAGGACGTGCGGCAGAAGCTGACCGCGAAGAATATCACGGATCAGGAAATATGGAACCGCCTGTACATGCTGGAAGGCAGCGACTGGTTCTGGTGGTTTGGTTCGGGCCATGTTTCAGCCACGACCCAGGTTTTTGATGATCTGTTCAGGAAGCACGCAATCTGGATCTATCAGAAGATCGGCGAGGAACCGCCGCCCGAACTCTATTCACCGGTCCAGCAGAAAGCCGAGATCTTTTCCTGCCAGCCGATCGACCGGATCAGTCCGGTGATCGACGGCCGCATCACCAACTATTACGAGTGGTACAGCGCCGGGTATGTCGATATCAAGCGCATGGGCGGTACCATGCACCGTTTTGCCGGTCTGTTCTCGCGCGTTTACTGCGGGTTCGACGACCAATATTTGTATATCCGGTTCGACATCGAAGACGAGAACATCACGGCGTACGATTACCGCATAAAATTCTTCACGCCCAAGGACCTGGAACTCGATTTCTGCGAAGGCGGTAATCGATTCTGCGCGATCGACAAAGTCGGCGAGATGGCGATACCGCTGGCCGACCTCGATCTCGATGACCAGGGAGTGGTGGAATTCATGATCGACGCCCGGCAGAAGGGGGTTGAGGTCGACCGCACCCCATCTCTGAAATTCAGCGTAAGACTCAGCGACGTGAAACTACAGAACTGGACTCTTTGATTCGCGAACGCGAATCAGAGATTCGAGTAGAATTCGTGTCGAATTTAGGATTTGGCATTCCGTAGGAAAGCCAAACCTTCAGTTGTTCACGAGTGGCATAGGCCTATTCGGATCTAGTCTGCCGGTCGTATCCAACACGGCGCAAGCAGGGGTAACTGCGTTGTCGATCGCCGGTTTCTACATTCCATTGCTGGCCAAAACTTTGTACTCCATAATCGATCTGCCTCTCTGATTTGGGTTTTGTATTTTGATATTGTTTAGGATTTGGTGCTTCGGATTTGGAGTTTGGCATTCCGTGGGATTGGCTTAACCGCATCGTGAATGCGGTGAGAGAAGGATAAGCAATCGCTTGCGTAAATCCGTTATGAGAGGAATGCCGAGAGGGGGAGTTGAACCCCCACGCGCCTTTCAGCACTGCGGATTTTGAGTCCGCCGCGTCTCCCAGTTCCGCCATCTCGGCGTCAATACTGACAACACTTTCCCAGCACTAATCATCTGCCAATGCTCGATGTGCGGTATTTGTGCGGTCCTCGGAACCATTATAGCCAGAGAAATCCAGCTTGTCAACCGCATCCCGGAGATTCTTGTTCGATAGATGGCTGTATCTCATCGTCATGGCGAGTGTCTTATGACCGAGCAGTTTTTGCACTTCCAATATCGGCACGCCGTTCATCACCAAGTGAGAGGCAAAAGTATGCCTGAGATCGTGGAAGCGTACATCAGATAGTTTGGCTCTGTTGACCGCTGCCGTGAATCCATCCTTGATATCCCGATAAGGTTTCCCATCTGGGTGCGAAAATACGTATTGTTCCACTATCTGTTGGCCGAGAGAAACAAGTATTCCATATGTAGCATCATTGATAGGAATTATCCTTGATGAATTGTTCTTCGAGTTCGTGATAGTGATCATCCGGTTTTTGAGATTGACATCACCCCAGGTTAGGTTCAGAATTTCTCCTTTTCTCATGCCAGTGTTCAAAGCCATAATCACGATAGGTTTCAGATGATCAGCACAATAATTGAGCAGTCTGCTGATTTCCTCATTCTGAAGATAGCGCATACGACCAGGTGGTTCCTTGAATTTCATCACCGGGCGGAGCTGATTATCAGGAAGGTGGCCCCATTCAACAGCCTTGTTGAACATATGCTTGATGCAAGATAGCTCACGATTGACAGTTGCCGGTGTAACCTTATCCTTCCTTCGGTTCTTATAGTGCTCGAGGTCTCGTGCAGTGATCTGATGAATGAACCTGTCACCAAATGGTACGAGTAGATTCCTGATACTGACCCTATCTCGACGGTGTGATTGGATGGTCTTGTTTGCTCTCGAGTACTGGAGATACTCAGTACACAGGTCCTGGAAGAGGATTCGTTTCCTTTCTATGATCCCGAGTAGTTCGCCCTTGGCGATCTTCAGCTTGATCTCCTTTTCAGCCAGTTCGGCAAGCTTCTTGGAAGTGCCGATAGTCTTCCGCACCCATCTGTCGTTAAGGGAATAGCCTATGCACCACTTACCGCCGCGTTTGAAAACACTCATAGACTCTCCCTTGTTTTTATTACATGGGGGATTATAGAGATCTTGTCGCATAAGTCAACTTTCATTGAATTTCAAACGCCCTCCTTGGTTTCCGCTTCTTGCTCTGCAGCCACCGCATTATATCATCGTGGTCAAACCGCAACAGCCCGCCAACTTTGATGAATGGTATTTGTTGTTTGTGACACCAGTCATAGATAGTCTTCTTCTTGATATTTAAAAACTCAGATAACTGAGCTACATTTAATAGTTTCATTTTATCACCTCCTTTCTTTAGGTTTTCTTTAAATAAATTTTTCCATCCACGACCCCGAAATTACTGAGGGTGTGCTAAGTTTTTTATCTATATGGTACGAAGGAATTAATTCAGTTTAGACGGTGTTTATACAACTCTACACTATCTGAGAGCAGTATTGCTTTCAGTGCAGTTTGAGCAAAACACCATCTTCGCCAAGATGGATTACAGAAATTCTTTGAGTACTATGAGTGTTGCCTGTTTGTCTAACGGCCGATTGTCATCACCACAATGAGGCGATTGAATACATGCAGGACAACCGCTTTCACATTTGCAGTGTCGTACTAGATCGTAAGCCATTTTTGCCAAATCAGATATTATCTCGTATACTTTCTCTGACAATCCAATCCCGCCTTCAAATCCGTCATATACAAAGATAGTCGGTTTTTGCGTTCCCTGGTGGATAGAAGTTGACAGACCTCCAATGTCTCTTTGATCGCAAATAACATGCAACGGCATGAGATTTGCCAAAATATGCTCTGCTCCATGCAGGCCGCCCATAAAGTTTAAATTTTTCTTTCTGATTTCATCTACGATCTCCTCTGGCAAAGTGAACCAAAAGGCAGTGGTCTCAAAATGCAAAGGTGGCAGACTAAGCAGCTGTGTACCTATTTGCTTGTCATACTTAATAATCTTATATGCATCGTACACTTCGGTCACATTTATCCGCCCATGATACAATGTGAATCTATGAACTTTCTTGCTGTCAAAGGTCTCCTCAATCTTGATATCAGCACGTCTTAACGCTTGCGTGTGATAATCTACTGATTTTCTTTTAGCGTGTACAAACATGTTATCCAAGTCCATTTTCTCAACGACGTAAGTCTCCCCTTGATGAAACAACACGGCCCCCTTATGTGCTTCTCGGTAGGCTTGTGCTCTATCCATGGTTTCCAATAGTTCACCATCGCAGACTACCTTGAATATCTCTGATGAAATATTGTTTATTTGAACAACCTCTGTAGCTCTAGCCTCACCCGAATATACCCACCCTGCCCGAGTCTTTTGTGTAAGTTGTTCGGCCTCCAATTGAGACAGAATCTCCTCAAGATCTTCACTAAAATAGATTGCATCACTTTTGGCATCAATGGGCATCTCGGCTGCAGCACATAATATATGACCAGATGCAATATATGGATTTGCCAGGTCAACCACGGCGTTCTCAGTTGGTCCGCCAAAGAAAACATCTGGATGTTGCATAAAGTACTGATCCAATGCGTTCTCGAAGGCAACCAGCACTACTAAAGATTCGCCCACACCACGGCCAGCTCTTCCCGCTTGCTGCCACGTTGAAATCATAGAACCCGGGTATCCTGAAATGATAACAGCATCCAATGATCCTATATCAATACCCAGCTCCAACGCATTGGTGGCGGTTAATCCTCTTAGCATGCGATCCTTCAAAGCATTTTCAATTTCCCTTCGCTCTTGTGGCAGATAGCCAGCCCTATATGATGTCACTTTTGCTGCCATAGATGGTTCTGACTGCCTGAGATCCTTTCTTACCCAGGAAGCAATCAGCTCAGCCATACGCCGGGAAATCGTAAAACAGAGAGTTTGAAGGTCATTTTCTACAAGCACACGAAGAAGCTTTCTGGTTTCTTGATGGATTGATAATTCTCCTGCTCCTTCAAAATAGGGATTATACAATACGAAATACTTCTTCCCTTTCGGAGAACCATCTTCTCCCACATGAACAAATTTGAGCCCTGTCAATTTTTCGGAAAATTCCAAGGGATTCGCTAGGGTTGCCGAAGAAAGTATATAGGTAGGTTTCGATCCATAGAAATCACAGATTCTCCTGAACCTCCTGAGCAAAGCAGCGACATTAGAGCCAAACACTCCCCTATACTGGTGAGCTTCATCAATTACAACATACTTAAGATGGCTCAGAAAGTTCTCCCATTTATAGTGCCACGGCAATATTTGATGAAGCTCATAGGGATTACTGATGATAATTCTAGAGCTTTCTCTGATCTTTGATCGCCTGCTCGCAGGCGTGTCTCCATCATATATCGCAGGAGCGATTTTCATGGCAATATCTTTTTCCATGCTTTTCAGCACCTTCAGTTGATCGTTCGACAGAGCCTTTGTGGGATAAAGATATAATGCCTTAGATTTGCTGTCTTGAATAAGCTCGTTGAACACTGGTATATTGAACGCAAGCGTCTTCCCTGACGCGGTTGGGGTTGAAACAATCACGTTGTGTCCTCTAACTGCGTGTTCAATAACTTCACACTGGTGCTTATACAGAAGTATACGGTTCTTTCTGATATACTCGTGTATGTCTGCTGCCAATCTTAACTCGAGCGTGCAGTATGTTGCTGCCTTCGGATTCAGCTGTTCGATATGCACAATCCTTTGTTTGAATTCCCTCCCGGTTCTTAGTGAGTTGAGAACGCTACTGATGTTACTCATTTCCACATTTCCCAAAGTAGTGAGAAGATGTTTGTTAGAGCAACAATATCTTGTCTGTTGTGTTCAACTATGGGAATCAAAGGGCCTGGGTTATCTTCTCGTAAATAAGTTGCGTAGAAGTCTGGAACTAACGCACTCGGAACATCGTCTTTTCGTTCGATGCCAATTACCTTACTTTCAATTGTTGTGAGTCTGCAATCAGGCAATGTGCTCCGCCATGCTCTCCTGGCAAAATGAAGTAAGTCAAAATGAGGCAAATCAACCTGTGCTCGCAGCCTGTAGAAAGCAGCTCGTTCCCTAAGATATGGAATGTCAAATGTCCTGCCATTGAAAGTAACAAACACTGCATCAGGATTAATATGTGAAATAGTAGCCAGTAAGGCAGCAGGCTCGTCTGATATCGAACGAAGAAGGTATTGCTTTACTGTCAATGTGTCGCCACAGACTGATGCTACTCCAAAAAGGATTATTGGTCTGGTATACAACCCCATAGTTTCAAGGTCAAGGAATACGAAGTCCTCTAGCTTATGAAACCCAGCCAAGCACAAAACCAATGGGTCAGACTTGGGAAACCAGCGACAAATGATGTTCATTAAGCCGTGTGTATCCGATCGATCTATCATTCTGATGATCTCCTTTACTTCCTGGTGATGAGAAGGGTGTTCGAGTAAATCAGCCAAGGTACTAACCCCACGTTCCCTAAGTCGCCGCTCTGTACACTCCCCTACGCCGTAGAGCAATCTCAGACAACTCATAATACGCGATGCACTGGTATTACGGTCAGGTTTGGTGATATTGACTTTGTAATCATTGGTCAGACAATAACACGGGCCTTTATTAGTATTTATGATGTTACCACTGAAAACTTCTTCGAATGATTTCCCTTTGTATCGTT
The DNA here is from genome assembly GCA_014859085.1 of Caldifarciminota bacterium. Classification (GTDB taxonomy): domain Bacteria; phylum Hydrothermota; class Tepidihabitantia; order SM23-42; family SM23-42; genus SM23-42. Next base: position 410 of record JACUUY010000050.1, on the reverse strand, counting down.
TAAGCAGTCTATCCTTAAGAAGAATACCTTCGTGATATTCATCCGGAGACATGTAAATTGGTATGAAGCCGGCTTGATCTAAATTCTCTCTGGTGATTCTTTCATACTCTTTTACTTTGTCAATTTTCTTACGCCATCTACTACCAATGGCTGCAAATGTTCTTTCTCTTATTTGTTTTTTCATATTATCCCTCCGGTAAAACCGGACTCATTGCGAGTATAGTTGCCGTTACTATACTGTCAAGAATAGAACTTAACATAATTGCCTCTTCCGGGTTTATAGTGGGTAATAATTGCTCATGGAGATTGATTCCGGCTTGATTTGAAGCGGTTTGGCAGCGATTTAGGTGCTTGAAAAACTTGACTTATTTGTGGAGACCATTATTCTATCATTATGAAGACCAAGAAAA
>JACUUY010000210.1 GCA_014859085.1 Caldifarciminota bacterium | reverse complement strand
TCACTTCCTTCATCCCTGATGCCTAAAATCACCCACAGTAAAACCGGAAGACCCAGAATAATAGCGCAATGTCAAAATGCCTCTGATGTTGCCTGGAAATGAAATCCATTGGTTTTACAACTCTGCCATGAATAATATGATTGCGCAGCACATAGAATCTATCTGCCCATATACCTTTGAGTGTACGGCGCTCTTTTTCTCTGACGGTTTTCTTTATCCGTGGGTCGTGTTTCTCATAATAATAGGAATACTTTTTTTCGCCCTTGTATGTACATAAGCTCTCAAGTTTATTCTTAAAATCAGTGCGACTACTGAGATCTAAGAGAATCTCAAAGGCATTCACCTGTAGCAACACTCGAGCGCTCGGACATACTGCAGGTGTATTATAATAGGCTTCAAAAAAGACATCAATGGCCTTGAGTATTTTCTGAAAAAGACGTTTCCTATTGCACCTAAGCCAAAGTAGCTGGGCCATTAATTCTTCGTCAAACGAAAAATTCAGCGGCATTGGCATAAACCGCGGGGCATAGAATTTATCTCTATTGATCCGATACCCAGCTACCGATTGCTGTACAACAAAACCAACCGTTTCGCTGTAATAGTCTGAATCCAACTCGAAATTACGAATTATAAATTCAAAGTTTTCTGATGTTGCCATTAGATGACCGATATTGATGTTTTCGTATTCAACATTATTCTCTGCGAGGAAACAAATGAATAGTATGAGTTTGACTAAACGAATCTCAGTAAGTTCACTTTCATTGAATTGTCTGAAATCAGTTTTACCGATAGATACGATGCCAATGTCATCAATGTGCTGCCCGCCTCTCTGTTGCGCCTGTAGTATATCTTCAACCCTAGTTCTTAGTTTCGTATCCGATATATATTTGTCACTTTGCTTAGTATTCCAGATGCTGACCTTATCTATTCTAATAATTTCCTGTTCACCTAGTGTGCTGTCTCTAACAGATCTTTACATTTGGAAATTTTTCGCATAATGCTTTCGACCGAGGCTGTCCATACGAAGACTTTTGGATTTTGGTTATGAGATTCAATGTATTGTTTAATAGTCATAATCAGTTCTTTTACATTCTTGAACGAGCCCCGACGGATTCTTTTTGATGTAAGTTCGGAAAACCAGCATTCTACCATGTTCAACCAGGAACTTGAAGTGGGGGTAAAATGCAAGTGAAAACGGCGGTGGCGAGTGAGCCATGATTTAACTCTGGGATGTTTATGGGTCCCGTAATTATCGACAATAAGATGTAAGGCTAAATCCGGTGGCGTTTTGACATTGATAATCTGCAGAAATCGTATAAACTCTTGATGTCGGTGCCGGAGCATACAATCGCCGATTACAGTTCCATCGAGCATGTTTAAGGCGGCAAATAATGTCGTTGTCCCGTGACGCAGGTAATCGTGAGTCTGTCTTGCGGGAATACCGGGTCGTAAGGGCAGCACTGGTTGCGTGCGTTCGAGTGCCTGAATCTGACTTTTTTCGTCGACACATAAAACCAGCGCTTTGGCCGGTGGATTCAGATAAAGACCAACAATATCGTAGAGTTTTTCGAGAAATTTCCGGTCGCGACTGAGTTTGAATTTCCTCACCAAATGCGGTTTTAGATTGTATTGTTGCCAGATGCGTTGCACGGTCATGCGGCTGACACGCTGCACTTTTGCCATACTGCGCACACTCCAATGGGTTGCATTTGGGGGTGTTGTGTGCAACGTAGCATTGACAATAGTAGTTATTTTCTTTTGAGAAATCTTGGGAAAACGCCCGGGACGGGGAGCATCTTTCTCCAAACCGTGTAAACGGAGAGCTAAAAAGCGTTCTCGCCATAACTGGACGGTAGGCCGGGAAATATGCAAACGCTTGGCGATATCGTGATTGAAAACACCTTGTGCCGCCAATTGAATAATTTGCGCTCTTTGAACCAAACGTAAGGGAATACTTTTCCCTTGCGACCAACGATTGATAGTCGCTTGCTCCTCTGGAGTCAAAATGATCCTTTCTGCAATATTCATCCTTAATTATATACATAATAACTCAAATATCAATAGATTTGTGGGACAGCACACTAGAGACAAATACGGGAAATATACTATCTGAAAGCGTTGTGCAGGCATTTTGTTAACGCGGGTGCAAGCTAGGGTAAAGTACCATTTTGATAATGCGATTATCTATATTGTATTTCTCTGCTAATGAAACTAATATTTCCGTGCAATAATAACTTAATGAGGCGTTTTTTTAGTCTATCTGATTTAATGTCATGCTCCCATATTCTTACTACTTTCCATCCCATTTTCCTTAATTCTTTATTCGTTCTCTTGTCACGTTCTATGTTGCAGCTTATTTTTTGACTCCAATACTTCTTGTTTGTCTTTGGCAATCTAAAGTGAAGAGAACAGCCATGCCAGAAACAGCCGTCAATGAACAACGCGATTTTTCTGATGCTCTTTATTTTGCCTACCGTGATGGTCAAGGCGCCTGGCACACGAGAACACTGGGCTTTACCGGCACGAGTCCCTGTCTGGAAGTCAAAGGCGTCACTGCTTACCT
>JACUUY010000209.1 GCA_014859085.1 Caldifarciminota bacterium | reverse complement strand
TGGACCTGACCGATGATACAGACTGGAACCTTCATTTATCGATGGGTCTTTTCAATATCGTCGAAGCATACGCCGACGTATACACCTTCGACGATTTCACTGCCGCGATCGGTTTTTGCCATCGTTTCCTTGAGATCGACAACTTCAGTCTTGCGTGGGGCATCCACTCGATATCCTACGACCTCAATGTCTCCGAGGTGGGGCGAGGCGATAGTGTCGGCTGGTTCGACGACATGATGTACAATTCTGGCGGCTACGAGAAACCGTTCGAGCTCGGTTCGGCTTTCGTTGTCTCGACCTTCTCGCTCCACAGTAGTGTTGACCTAACACTGGGGCTGGGTCGGGGGAGATATGTCGGGTACGGCACGCATTCGAGATATGTCAATTCAAATTTCTATCGTGACGAGGGGGGTGACTGGGGTATCGGCCTGATCGCCGGCGTCGAAGCGAGGCCTATGGACAACCTGAGGATCATGCTCGACGGTGACGGCCGGGATGTCAATCTCGGTTTAGGTTTGCGCATCCATCCGGTCGAGGTGTGCGTCGCGCTGTCCAAACTCGAATGGTACATCTGGCAGAGCGATACATACAAACCCAGGCTGACCGCTTCGCTGTCCTACATGAATCTGATGGAAAAGCCGAGGCCGGGCATGGTCGCCGGCCGGGTCCTTGACGAAAGTGGCAAGCCGATGCCGGCGATGGTTGGTTTCGTCGACACTTCCATTCCTGGCGTGCGGACCGATTCTGAGACAGGCCGGTACGAATTCCCGCGCGTAGATGCCGGCACGTACGAGATCTATGCGCGGGCCGACGGCTACGAATCGGCACGGCGCAAGGTCAATGTCCGCAGCAGCCGGACAGTCTATCACGATTTCAGGATGCAACCGGAGCGCGAGCCGGTCGTTCCGCCCCTGCCGGCGAGTCTGCACGGCAAGGTGGTTGAAGCTAAGACCGGACGGCCTCTGATCGTCGACATCCGGGTACTTGACGCACCGGTTGCGCTCAAGTCCGATTCCCTTGGTATTTTCGATATCTACAACCTGCCGCCGGGATTCTACAAGATCCGGTTCGATGCGGTCGGGTACGAGACCGGCATCTACCCGGTGCAGGTCGTAGCCGGCACAACGCACACGCTCGACGTGCCGATGCTCCAGCCGAGCGATATCATAAGGCTCGACGGCGTCAACTTCGAATTCAACAAAGCGACGCTGCTGCCTGAGTCCTATCCGATGCTCGACAACGCCGCCGCCGTGCTCATGAACCATCCAGACATGCGGGTCGAGATTCAGGGGCATACCGATGCGATCGGGTCAGCCGAGTACAATATGCAACTTTCCTACATGCGGGCGAATGCAGTGCGCGACTATCTCGTCGCCGTGCACATGATATCGCAGGCGCGTCTGATCCCGATGGGTTACGGCGAAAGCCGTCCGGTCGCGACCAACAATACCGAAGAGGGCCGCGCCCAGAACCGCCGCGCTGAATTCTTCATATTGAGATGAGAACACAATGATCCTTGATACTCGATTCTTGATACTTGATAGACGGGATTAGTGAAAAAGTGTGATGGTCGATTCGAGATTCGGAATTGGTTCGCAACCCGTGCGTGTCCGGGATATGGAATAGGGGAGATTAGTGTTCCTGATCTCAGAAGCCGTCAGCAAGGATGCTGTTCTCCAGACATACAACACGTATTTCAAGACGATGATAAAGGCCGTCGTCGATGTACACCGGGAATTGATCGCCATTGACGCCGAGCTGCATGCCGATCTGGAGAGTATGCTGCTTCACGAGGGCAGCGAGCAGGAGAACCTGTGGGGCATAAACCTCTTTCTGGGCAAAGACAAGGAGGACTGGATCGAATTCACGGCACTGATAAACATTCGGCCGTCAATGGACAATCGAACGATGGAGGTTGAAGATCCAAAGATACGGCAGAAGATCACCGAGGTAGTCGGCCGGCTGATCACGGAATGAGATGTACGCTCTGAAATATCACCGATCAGTGGCTTCGCGCTGGCATGAATTCACACGTGGTCAGCGCATTCTCATGATCGCCAGCGAGGTGCAGCGGGCATGGAAAATGCTCTCGATAGATGACCGTGCCGAGGCGGTGAATGCCTACGAGCGGGCATTCGAGTTGTTGGATCTGACGATAAGCCTTGATTGTTCCTACAGTGAAAGATACGAGTTGCTGCGTTTTCGTGAGATGATGGGACACGCGTATCTCAATGAAACGGAGAATGCCGCGTTCGTGTCCAAGTTGCTGGATGTCTTGATATCACTCGATGCTGACAGCTACAAAACATTGCATGGAGCATAAGGCAGAGGGTGAGAAGGTGAGAATTTCAGAAGGCATGATCACGGAGCTTATTCAGAGTACGAGATGATATCCACCGACCTGAGGACAGTAATTGTTTTGATATTGGAATTTTGATATTGTCCCCCTGCGGGGCTTCTCGTAAATGGCGCCAAATCCAAGATTTGGGCATTTACGGAATTAGGATTTAGAATTTAGGGGTTGGTTGCCAAATGAATTTGAGCACCTGAGAATGCTCAAGTTTTATG
>JACUUY010000208.1 GCA_014859085.1 Caldifarciminota bacterium | reverse complement strand
AAGCAGACAATCCGGATGGGATATCCGGTTCATGGAGGTAATATAGAACTGAGTTTGGTTTATTTCGGATTTAAAAATGAGCCAAAAATCAACAGGACAACATTGGCTATATATGCAGTATCAGGCACAATTCGGTACTAATCGACAGACATCTGCGTTTTATTGGCATCATTGTTCAGGTATGATGAGAGCCTATGCCTTATATAGGTGAGGCATGCTTAAAACCCGTGGGCAAAACCGCATAACGGTTGATTAATGGACAAAGGCTATGGATGAAAGATGGCTGACAGTCGATGACATCTGCAAATACCTGAATGTAAGTAACGAGACGGTCTACAAATGGATTGAGCAAAGGGCTATGCCCGGTCATCGTGTTGGTCGTCGCTGGATGTTCAAACAAGACGAAGTAGACAGCTGGGTTCGCACCGGTGGTGCTGCAGATAAGCAAGATAATGCATAGCAAGGATAAGCCATGGCCAGCCCGATACACGAAAAAATAAAACGCTCACTACAGGCAGCCGATGGTCTGTATCACCGCTTGGTATTGCTGGTGGGTGAGACCGGTTCCGGCAAGACCGGCGTTCTTCGGGATGTTGCTGAGGAATTGGGGTCACCTGTTATCAACGTTAATTTGGCGCTTTCAAGTGAGCTTCTGGAACTGACAGCCAAGCAGCGTTCATTGCGGCTACCTGGCATTCTTGACCAGATCGCAGACAATACCCCATCACCGGTAATACTGGATAATCTTGAGATCCTTTTTGACAAGGATCTCAACCAAGATCCATTACGACTGTTGCAAGGCATATCGAGAAACCGTGCGGTTGTGGCCTCGTGGAATGGGGCGTTCACTGGCGAGAGACTCTACTATGCAGAAATTTCCCATCCCGAGTACCGCAGTTATGACTCGGTCGATGCACTGGTCGTTGGCATGGATGGCAAAGCCACGGTCGACTCAGCAACAAAAAAATAACGAGGCAGGGCAAGCATGAAATATGGTGACCTAATCCAATTCGACCCGATTGAGTCGGTCGTTCAGTTGCGTGACGCGGACAAATCAAGCGCCGCCCACACACTAGTGAGTACGTATGTCATTTCGAAGGAAATGTCAGAGAAGCTCACCGGAAAGATCTTCAAGGACGGGAATCTGGAAAAGGAGAACGTAGAAGCTGTCTTCCCACAACTTCAATTTGACAAACCCGTCGATAACAAAGGTCTTTTGGTAGTCGGTAACTACGGCACGGGTAAATCGCATTTGATGTCAGTAGTCTCCAGCCTAGCCGCTGACGCCACCCTTCTCGAAGGACTGAATGACAATAACGTTCGTGACGCAGCCCAACAGATCGCCGGTCGTTTCAAGGTCATCCGCACCGAGATTGGAGCCACAACCATGTCCTTGCGTGACATCCTGGTGGCTGAGTTAGAAGAGCATCTCGAAAAACTGGGTGTAGATTATGTATTTCCTGACGCTAGCACAATCACCAATCACAAAACAGCCTTCGAAGATATGATGGGGAAATTCGGGGCGGTATACCCCGAACATGGACTCCTACTAGTGGTCGATGAGTTGCTAGATTTTCTAAGAACACGCAAAGATCAGGAGCTTGTCCTCGACCTGAATTTCCTTCGAGAGATTGGCGAGGTCTGCAAGGATCTGCGTTTCCGCTTCATGGCCGGTGTCCAGGAAGCCATTTTCGACAGCCCACGATTCGCCTTTGTTGCTGATAGCATCCGTAGGGTGAAAGACCGCTTCGAACAGGTGCTCATCGCCCGTAATGATGTGAAATTTGTAGTGGCCGAACGCCTGCTCAAGAAAACCACCGAGCAACAGGCCAAGATCCGCGAATATCTGACACCGTTTGCCAAATACTACGGTGGCATGAATGAACGGATGGACGAGTTTGTGAGACTCTTTCCCGTGCATCCCGATTACATCGATACATTTGAACGGGTCACCGTGGTAGAAAAACGTGAGGTACTCAAGACCATTTCCATGGGTATGAAAGGTCTCCTCGGTAACGATGTGCCCCAGGACGAACCAGGTCTGCTCGCATTCGACAGCTACTGGAATACCCTCAAACAGAATGCCTCATTCCGATCTATTCCAGAGATCCGTGCGGTTATTGAATGCAGCCAAGTATTGGAATCGCGTATTGAGAACGCCATCACGCGCAAGCAATACAAGCCGATGGCGCTGCGGCTGATCCATGCACTATCTGTTCACCGACTCACTACCGGTGACATCTATGCCCCCATGGGTGCATCCGCAGAAGAGCTGCGCGACCGCCTTTGCCTCTTCGATCCGCTGATCGCCGAGCTGGGCAGCGAAGAACCGGACAAAGACCTTCAAACCCATGTAGAAACTGTTCTGCGCGAGATCCATAAGACAGTTAGCGGCCAGTTCATTTCCTTCAGTCCAGACAACCGGCAGTTTTATCTCGACCTGAAGAAGACCGACGACTTTGACGCCCTGATCGACAAGCGTGCCGAAAGCTTGGGATCTGCTCAACTTGACCGCTTCTATTACGAGGCGCTCAAGCGAGTTATGGAGTGCCAGGACGCCACCTATGTGACTGGTTACAAGATCTGGCAACATGAACTGGTCTGGCAGGAGCACAAGGCAGC
>JACUUY010000207.1 GCA_014859085.1 Caldifarciminota bacterium | reverse complement strand
AGGCACCTTCGGGCACACGCCGATTTGCTGGATTAATCCCTCTGCCGTACTGGTCCAAGATCGTGCCGTATTTTGTCCACTCACTCAACCGCTTGCCGCTCTTTAGCGAACAGTCAATCCCAATTGGTGCCGAATCACCAGGGGCATTCTCAACATATATCCAGAAAGAAAAATAAGTTGAGTCCTTTATCAGAATATTATAGGGAAAGACCTTGAACCGCACAAAACTTGTGCCATTGTTCACATCCTGGCCATAAATCTTATACATCCAGTCTCCGGCAGGCGGTGTCACACCATTCGGCGGCACACCACTTTTTCGCTCCGCACCATAATTAGTAATCCCTTCGACCTCAAGGCAATAATTCTCCCAGCACAACCGATCGGCCGGCTCAAAACTGCTGCCGTGAAAGTAATTCAATGGATATAAACATATTGCTCCTTCATGATGGTTAAGCGTAAACAACTCAACTTGTGCACTAACTTCGGCTTTTGCATCTAGAAGTAATAATGTATCACCACTAAAACCAGCAGTCTTAGAACTTGGTGTCGCATTGGCAAATACGACCCCTTCTTCGTAATACCGATACGCAAGACTATCGGTCCTCAAAATATATTTGTCCATTGGTTTACCTATATCAATATCTAAAATTGGGGCAAGGCAGATGAAAGTATAGTGGTAAGCAGTATCCGGTGTAAAATAAAAGTGTGCCAAAGAATCAAAGGCCATAAGATAACTGGCAAACCCAAATATCAGGTCAGTCGAATCAAATTCTGTGTAACCAAAGGGATATGCCCAAGGAGGGTCGGGTTCCCAATCAAAACCCGCAACCTTTTTACACATTAGGCACATCTTACCCAGAGATTCAGCGATAGCAATTTCATGGACGAGTTTGCGCCAGCGTTCAAAGCTGAAAGTGTACAAAGCAAAACTTTCTTCCATACCACCATCTAAGACACTCATATTTCTGCGCCATAAATATTCATATTCTGGAGTAACACAAGTGAAATTCAGGTTTGCAACCCCACGAATCTGACGACCGTGACCCGGTGGTGTTTCTGGATTATTATATTCCGCGGAAGCAGTTTGGGCAAAAGAATGTACCGCATCTCTAAATTTCACAGAATCAATTAACCCAGTTAATGTGTCCAATATATATTGTTTGGGATACATAGAATAGTCCCAACTTCCACCACAGAATTGCAGCAGATTGTCAATGAATATACCATCAAAATATGTGTCGTCGTACTGCAGTGTATTATAATTGCGCAGGCACTGCACTTTGGTCGTACAGGCATATAGGTTTTGCCAGTATGGTTCACCGTAATCCATTGCCCAGCGCCATTGCCACTGACTGTCACTGCCGGCGTGGACACGATGGAGAGTATCCGCACCAATAGTGATGGTATCATAATGCCCAGTCCAATATGTTGCCAACATGAAGAAAGTGTCTGTCGGGTATTTTATGCTAAAAAGTGAATCAAAATGCAGCCATCCACCCACAGTCATGCCGCCACCCGGCGTCGAATCACCATAAGGGCTGTTCCAAGGATTTCCAGGTCCGACCAGCGTCATCGCATCCTTATACAGAAGAAGGAGCGGTGCCCTATCCCGCCGCCATTCTACTTTGGTGCTGTCCCGAATCGTCGGAATCGTATCTCTCTTCCCGTCATGGAAGATGATCACATCGAAATGTTTACAAAGCGAATCCAACGGTGCTGCACCTTGCCAGTCATGGTAAAACATATAATGGGATGCTGCAAAGATATAAGTCTTTGCGGTCGGTTCCGCTACAATAATCTTGAATCCCATTAATGCCATTAATGCAATTGCACAGATCATCTTAAATCGCACCATCCACCTCCAATTATTGCAAAGTTGTTATTAAACCAAGGCGCAAACTTGAGCCTTTATCTCTTTATCAGCTTAACCCTGCCAATCTCTTTCTTCCCTGAATAGACAGATAAAAAGTATATCCCCTTACTCAATTCTTCAATCTCTCTGCCCTCAAGAACAAGTGATTTCGTTTCAGGATAAGACCTCGAAAAGATTTTCTGGCCCAGTATATTATAAAGGACAAGAGCCATCGGTTTTTCAGACGATGGTGAAAGGTCTATTCGTATCGTGTTGATAAAGAAAGAAGAAATAGATAGACCCGAAGGCTTATTCTTTCTAGCATTTTTCTCTTCAATTCCCAGTGAAGTCTCAAACTTCAAAATGAATCCATCATGATATCCTGCATTTGCCCCCTGATAAAATGCACTACCCCCTGGATTCTGTGTAGGAAGATCTGTTGAAGATGTATGTCCTGTTACAAGAACATTACCTGAGCTATCAGTCGTAATTGAATGGCTAAAATCTCCTTCATTTCCGCCGTAATATGTTGCCCACTGGCAAACACCCGTATTTGTCAATTCTAAAATGAATGCGTCATAACTACCTGCCTTTGTGCTCTGATAATAGGCGCCTCCTCCCGGATCCTGCGTTGGAAAATCTGCTGAAAGAGTGTGTCCGGTTACAAAAACATTGCCTGAACTATCGGCTGTAATTGAACTGCCGCGGTCCCTATCATTTCCTCCATAGTACGTTGCCCATTGGCGAACCCCGGTATTCGTAAACTGCAAGACAAATGCATCAT
>JACUUY010000206.1 GCA_014859085.1 Caldifarciminota bacterium | reverse complement strand
CGCTCACCAGGTCAACTTCGGTGATCTGATAAACCGGCTGACGATGTTCGAAGAAAAGGAGAGGGCGGCCTGCGACCGGTGCAAGAACCGGGGGGAGGAATAATGCTCGAGATCGGCGGACGGCGGGTGAAGATGGCCGAGCAGGAACCCGGGATCAGAGTTCGGAATTTCCGGTCCGTGCCTCTCGGCTACACCCCGGAACAGGCTATGATCGAGGCGCAGCGGTGCGTTCAATGCGCGCACGCTCCCTGCGAGCGGCACTGCCCGGTGCGCATGAATCTCAGGCAGATCATTCGCCGGATCGCGTGCGGCGACTTCCGCAATGCTTTTCTGATCGCCAAACAGGATAATCCGATCCCCGCGATCGCCGGGCTCGTGTGCCCGCAGGAGGAACAGTGCGAAGGTGTATGTCCGCTTGCCGGCCGCGGCCAGGGCATCAATATCGGTAAGTTGGAAGCGTTCATCGCGCAATGGGCGATGGAAAACAAATTGAAAGAGGAATTTCATATCGAGGAAAAAGGCCAGAGGGTTGCGGTGATCGGTTCCGGGCCGGCCGGGATCAGCTGTACGGTCGATCTGAGACGCCATGGCTACGTTGTATCGGTCTACGAGGCCCTGCACGTGGCGGGCGGCGTCCTCCAATACGGTATTCCGGCCTTCAGGTTGCCCAAGGATATCGTTGATTACGAGATATCCTACCTCGAGGAGATCGGCGCCGCGATGAAGCTGAACCACATCGTCGGGCAGAACGTGACGTTCGACGAGCTCCGCAGTGAATATGCGGCGATCTTCATCGCGACCGGGGCCGGTGCCCCGCAGTTCCTGGGTATCGAGGGCGAGTGCCTGAAAGGAGTCTACTCGGCCAATGAATTCTTGATCCGGACCAATCTTATGAAAGCTTACCGTTTTCCTGATTACGATACGCCAATCGTGTGCGGGTCGCGCGTCGGCGTGATCGGCGCCGGCAACGTCGCGATGGATGTTGCCCGCTGCGCGGTGCGGCTTGGCGCCAGGGACGTCTACATCCTGTACCGGCGTACGCGGCGGGAATCGCCGGCACGGGAAGAAGAGATCCAGCACGGACTGGAAGAGGGTATAAACTTCATCGAACTCGTCAACCCGGTGCGGATCTTGGGCCGGGATGACGGCTGGGTAAGAGCGGTCGAACTGGTGAGGATGCGCCTGGCCGAGCCGGATCAGAGCGGCCGGCCGCGGCCGGTCGTGATACCAGGTAGCGAATTCACCATGGAACTGGACACCGTCGTCGAATCCCTGGGCACGCAGCCGAACCGTCTATTCCTCGATCGGATACCGCAGCTGAAACGCACAAAGTGGAATACGATCGAGGTCGACGCGGACTTGAAGACGAGCATTGACGGCGTGTACGCCGGGGGTGATGCGATCCACGGCAACGCGACCGTCATCCTGGCACTCGGGGACGGCCGCAAAGCCGCGCAGTCGATCCACGGCTACATCTCAACGCGCCCGAGACAGCTACACTCTGATCTTTAGATAATAGTTGAAGAAGTCGCGCATGAAGATGGTCACGGGTATGGCCAGCAACACGCCCCAGAAGCCGAACTGCAGGCCGCCGATGATGAGCGCAACCATTACGACCAGGGGATGGAGCCGTGAAGCGTTGCCGACGATCACCGGTCCCAGGAGGAAATTCTCGATCAGCTGTTCGCCGATGTAGACGGCCACGATCTTGATCGTATTGACGAGGGGCGCGGAACTGGTGACGCCGATCAGGATGGCCGGGATGAAGCTCATGACGAAGCCGATGTTCGGTATGAGGTCGAACAGAGCGGCGATGAGGGCCAGCATCAGGTAGTACCGTATGCCCAGCAGCCACAGGGCGAAACCGACGATGAGGCCGATCGCGACCATCATTATCAGCTGACCGCGGAAGAAACGCGCGTACGATTCATTCAATATGGCGATGAACCCGTCGAGCCGGCGGCCTTCCTTCGGCGGCAACAGCTCGTGAAGCCAGCGGCTGATCTTGTGCCGGTCGGCGAGGAAGAGGTATGCCGAGACCGGGATGACGATCAGATTATAGACGATGGCGATGACACCGCCTATGCCCCGGCCGATCTGCCCAACGGTGGAGAAGAGACCGGTCAGGATGTTGTTCAGCTGATCGGTCAGAGCGTTCGTGATCGCCCCCGGACGGACATCCACGCCCCACTCGGTCAGTTTGTCGAGCGCGGACTGGAAGTAAACCTGGCCCTGCTGTATCGCATCGGGTATCTTCTCCATCAATCCCTGCAGTTCCTCGATCAACCCGGCGATAATGAAAAAAATGAGGAGCGGAAAGACGGCGATGACCGGCAACAGACAGCTCAGGACCGCGACGGTCTTGGGGACCTTCCGGCGCTGCAGCAGATCGACGGCCGGCGCGAGGATGAAGGCGAGTCCGCCGCCAACGATGAAAGGCACGAGTACCGCGAAGTAATTGAAGAGCAGAAAAAGGAGCAGCAGGATGATGCTGAGCAGATACACCGGCCTCACGTGGTGCTTCTTCCTCTGTGGCCAGAGCATCGTTATCACGACGACGATCAGCCAGATCGGGGAGAATGTTTTAGACAGTATTACGAAAGCGGCAATGATAACAAGGGCAATGTATAAGACCGCATGCTCCA
>JACUUY010000205.1 GCA_014859085.1 Caldifarciminota bacterium | reverse complement strand
TACGGGTAGCCCTGCGGTTTGCAATCGTCGCAAACCTAAAGGTTTGCCCTACGCTGGTGGTTTGGATGTAGGGCAGGGCTTTCCTGACCCGTTGTTTCCAACTACGGGTAGCCCTGCGGTTTGCAATCGTCGCAAACCTAAAGGTTTGCCCTACGCTGGTGGTTTGGATGTAGGGCAGGGCTTTCCTGACCCGTTGTTTCCAACTACGGGTAGCCCTGCAAACACAGAATACAAGAAGAGAATACGACTCAAAGAATTCAGTTACAAGGGTCCCCACCGTTATTTCGTCACGCTATGCACATATAATAAAGAAAACGTTTTCTATGGCAAATACTCGGTATCATGTTTGCTTGATTCTTTGAGAGCAAAGTCAAGAACCTTCCGCTTCAAAGTCTGGGCATACTGTTTCATGCCTGATCACCTTCATCTTCTCGTCGAAGGTAGTGACGACTCGTCCAATTTCAGAAAATTCATTTCTTCATTCAAACAGGATACGGGGTTCAGTTATAAGAAGAGATCCGGTCTCAGATTATGGCAGACAAATTACTATGAGCACGTATTGCGCAACGAAGAATACACCGACGCAGTCGCGAAATACATTTTCAACAATCCAGTGCGAAAAGGTCTCGTCGAGGACTATAGAAAGTATGCATTGCTTGGTTCTTTTGAATTTGATGTGTCGCAAACCTAAAGGTTTGCCCTACGCTGGTGATTTGGATGTAGGGCAGGGCTTTCCTGACCCGTTGTTTCCAACTACGGGTAGCCCTGCGGTTTGCAATCGTCGCAAACCTAAAGGTTTGCCCTACGCTGGGCGGACAGGATGAGAATTTTATTCATCGGTGACGTGTTCGGTGTTCCTGGTCGCGACAAGATAAAGGCCGATCTTCCTAAGATAATCGATAAGGAAGAAATACATTTCACCATCGCCCAGGGCGAGAATCTTGCCGGTGGCATCGGCATTACCGAAAACACGGCAAAGGATGTGTTCAAGGCGGGCGCAGATTGCATAACGACCGGTAACCATGTCTGGAAACACAAGGAAGTACTATCCTATCTCGATACAGAAGTACGATTGCTGCGGCCGGCGAATTTCCCCGGGGGTGTACCGGGCCGTGGTAGTTATGTGTATGAGAAGCTTGGCGTCAAAATAGGCGTGATAAATCTACAGGGAAGGGTGTTCATGAAACCCCTGGATGATCCTTTCAGGACCGGCGAGCGGCTCGCCTTGGAGATGGCAGCGGAGACACGCAACATATTCGTCGATTTTCATGCTGAGGCGACCAGCGAGAAACGCGCTCTGGCATTGCATCTTGCGGGCAAGGTTACGGCCGTGATCGGCACGCATACGCACGTGCCGACCGCTGACGAGCAGATCATCAATGGCCACACCGCTTACATCACCGATGCCGGGATGGTCGGGTCCTCAGATTCGATAATCGGTAACCGAAAAGACGAAATAATCGAGCATTTTGTTCTGTCCGTGCCGCGCCGGTTCGTTGCCGCGAAAGAGAATATCGTGGCGAATTGCGTCATCGTCGACTTCGACGAGAAAACCGGCACCGCCACCACAATCACCCGCTACAACTTCTAAATTCGTATTGGTGATTCGTAAACCGTATTCGTGCTTTCTTGCGCCGGTTCTTCAGCGTATTCAGTGTTACTACTGATTTCGGCATTAATCAATTGTCAAATAATTGTAGTTGCCCACCTGCTCCTGAAGAGCATATCTCTTCGGAGATTCATTGGGCTATAAAATGCTTGATAAATCAAGCAACTACAATGGTTTGATATTCGTTTTTTTCTGAAAGGTAAACGTATTTTTGCCGAAATCAGTAGGTTTCTAATTCAGTGTTTTCAGTGTTTAGTATATTTCAGTGGTTTCTGTGTATCCCGTTTCGTGTCAAACCGCTCGTACGACACGATATCCTCCAGATTGAGCCGTCCCCGGTCCCTTGCCTCTTCGGCCGGATAGCCGAGCGGAGTGAGGGCCACAACCCGCACGCCATCCGGTATTCCAAGTACGTCTTTTACCATTTTTTCATCAAAAGCGCCGATCCAGCAGGTTCCGAGACCATCATTAGTGGCCGCAAGGATCATGTGGTCCAGGGCGATCGTGATGTCATGCGTCCAGGAAGCAATGTAATTGCCCATGCGACCCCAGGCGATCTCCTCCAGGGCGCAGCCGCAGATGATCGCGCCCGCATCGGCCATGAAGAACTGGTTACGGCAGGCCTCTGCAACTTTTTTCTTCATTTCGGGTTCCCGGATCACGATGAAGTGCCAGGGCTGGATGTTCTTGGCTGACGGCGCCAAACGTCCGGCATTCAAGATCCGGTTCAGAACGTCATCCGGTATCGGATCGGTCTTGTATTTTCTGATGCTTTTGCGTTTCTTGATGATGTCATAGATATCCACCTGAAACCTCCCCTATAAATGGTTGCCAAATCCGTGAGCGATGGGTCGAAATCTATCAGCAACGGATCGTCATAGCGAGGAATCCCGCTTCCCCAGGTTTCTTGAATATAGCGCGGGATGACGAGGCAATCTTCATAATGACACCCCGTTCTTCGCTGCGCTCGAACGAGGGTCCTCAATTCCACAACCAGATCACATTTCGGATTCCCGCATCTCCATTGCATGTCGATGCGGGCAAA
>JACUUY010000204.1 GCA_014859085.1 Caldifarciminota bacterium | reverse complement strand
CAAGTACGTAATTGAGCATCTTCCACAACGCTTTTCCAAGGCAATACTCCCGACCACCCTCCACAACGAGTCTCAACAATCCCGCTATTGCCTTTGAAGAACTCTGGTAATCCTTCAGCTCGAAGTACAAGCATCCAGCCCGCATGATTGCCTCAATCTGAACGGAGATGTACGGGCTCGTCTGTTCGATGTTTTCAATCGCTCGACGTAGGAAATTGCCACTTTCATGGTGCTCCCCGGATGCGGCGCTGACTGCGGCCTGCCCGATGTCAATGAGAATGTCTTGCTCTTTAGCAGTCTGCAGGATTTCTCGTGCCTTATTGCATCTGCCTGTTTCTAAAAGAATAATTGACCGCCCGTAGATTGCCCAGACATAACTTGAATCGGCTCCCAATATTCTGTCGTATTGATCAATGGCTTCGTTGATCCGGCCAAAGGTACTGTTGAGCGCTGCCACATTTGCCATTGATACCAGAAAGATACTCTTATTGTCGGTTTTCTTCGCTATTTGGAGTGCTTCTGTGTATAGATCGTACGCTTCCTTCAGTTTGCCCTCCTGTGTAAATAGTGAAGCCTGATTATTGAGCGCACCGGCAAGGCCTACTACGCGATTGATTTTCTGAAATGCCTCAATGGCAATATTAAAGTAATGCCGCGCCATTTTAAGATTCTTCTGTTGCTGATGAAGAGAACCGAGCAGACTCGCGCCAAAAGCGCGGAGCTTCAAGAGTTTATGGTTTTCACAGAAATGAAGCAGCTGCGCTGCTTTTTTGATTCCATGTTCAAAATTACCCGTGTACCACTCGAGACTCGCCAGATAATAGAGTGTATCTGCCTCAGCTTCATGGTCTTGGGCACTTCGCGCCAGCTCGATGGATTCCAGAAAGATAGTCTCGGCTTCATCATAGCGCTGTGCCTGGACATACACGTAGCCCAGTTGATTTGCCGTCGTCACGAATTCGCTCGTATGGCTCTCACGATCTGATAATGCTCGCTGAAAACAAGAAATCGCATCATCATGTTTTCCCATTGCCAGGGCAATCTTCCCGAGTCCGGTATATGCTTTTGTGGCCATGTCTGCGTCATCGAATTCTAACGCCTCACTGTAGTACTTTTTTGCCCCCGCGCTATCACCCAATATCTGATTGATATCTCCAAGTCTTATGAGGGTAGTTGCGTATTCGGTCACCCCAATGTGCTCGTTATAGCTCCTGACTCTTTCGTAGTATCCAACAGCATTCTGATAATCATATATTTCTTCAGCACGTTTTGCTGCAATTTGGTAGTATCTGCAGGCATCTTTCGCGTTCTTAATGGCTTCTTGCAGCTTACCCAACAGTGGGGCATATGCTTCTTCATCAAGCACCGTGTCCTCTATTGCTTTGATGAGCATCCTGCGTAACGACTGGGATTCTTCACCCTGCATTTTCCCTACGACATATGCGGTGACTATTTTGTTCGTTACCGTTATCATGCGTTGCCCAGTTACAACGAACTCCTGAATAAGCCCTATGTTTTTCAGACTTTCCAGTTGTGCTACGAAGTCACCATCGGTCATCCGGCCCGCGACAGCTAGCTGTAAGGGGTGATCAGCTAGGGCAAGCATATTCAAAATGCGCCGTTCGCCCGATGTGAGTGTGTCGACCCTCGACGTCACCAACTCAATAACCTTATGCGGAATTTGTACCTCCTCAAATTTATCAGGAGCCACTTGCCATTGGTTATTTCTGTAACACAAAATTGCCTTATCGTAGAGTACTTTCAGGACTTCATCGATGAACAGCGGATTACCGCCGGTCTGTCTGTGCAGCCATGTCGCAAATTGATTAGCACTGCCGCCATCAACTGCGATGATTGCACCATATGTCCTTTCCAGCAGCGTCTTTGTGTTGGTTTCGGTGAATGGGGCCAATTGGACAGTCCTGAAGCCAAGATGAGCTATGCTGTCATTCGGTTTCGACGTGCCAATAAGAAGCGCGCTCGAATCTTTGATGCCATATCCGATGTATCGAAATAACGCGAGTTCATAGTCAGACAGCGTGTCAATGTCGTCCACCGCTATGACAAGCCTTCTCTGCTTCCCCCGCTTGATGATGGCTTGAGTTATGTCTTCAAAAAAATAATACTTGTCTTCAGGTTGCGCGACCGGTGAATCTTGTGTTTTGAAGTGCCGTCTCAGATCATCAAGCAGGTGTGATTTCTGTGTAGCCTGATGGTGCACTACTTCGTTGCCATCCATCAGACAGCGGAATTTCAATTCCTGTAGTAATCTGGTCTTACCAAGCCCCGTGTCTCCGCACATAATAATCGTTTCGCCAGCGTTCTTGCAGAGTATCGCGATAGTGCCTTCAACCTCAACATACCCTGTACTCGGCAACCGCACCTGGTAAGGCGATAATTCAACGTCAAAGGACCCTGCATATTTCTTCAGCGTCTGATAGAGTTCAGGAATTGTCGGTCTGAGAGCTATTTCCGATGAAACCAGCCGGCCGAGCAGATTGTTCACGTCTTCCGGCACGCCGCTTATGGATACAGAAGTTCCACTAGGCTTTTCTCCTGTCAGTATTTCATGGAGTATAACTCCGAGTGAATAAAGATCGCTTCTCTGGTTGTTTGCGATGCCCTTAAGAATCTCCGGAGCCATGTATCCAAGAGTGCCCGCGGCTTCGAACTCC
>JACUUY010000203.1 GCA_014859085.1 Caldifarciminota bacterium | reverse complement strand
TCCATTTCTTCACCTCGTTGGAGCATGGTGATAAGTGTTACATCCAAGAGGTGAGGATAGTCGATCTAGACGGATTCCGTCTAGACCAATATTCCGAGAATCCGTCTATTTCATGTTAGCGCTAAAAATGATCATGGAGAGAAACGTGAAAGTAGCTATTGAGTTTGCGAAGATTGTACTGTTATTGGCTATTGCCGCCTTCATGGGCATGAGCGTAGGCGTGCTACAGAAGCCAATATCAAATGAAGCAGAACTAAATGAACCCTCTGCAGAAATCAAGGTGAGCGAGGATTCAACGAATAATACTGAACAGCGAAAAAACGATCTAAGAAAAATCATGGAGCATAGCCTTTCACAACTGTTCAAGTATCCCGGAAGTGTGAGGTTTCAGGATACAAACTATCAATATAAACGTCTATTTTACGAACATGGAATAAATGTAACACCTGAGAAGGAATTAGAGTTTGCTACCTTGTGTGGTAAATATTCCGCACAAAATGCAATGGCGGTTTATGGGCCGTTACGGCCATTTTATGCTGAGGTCGCCGTAAATAACGAAGAAAAAGGTATTACGGGTGATGTTTGGTTAGAAATTGATGGTGAGATCAAAAAATTGATATCACTAGATTCTTCCTTCTCTCTTGATGGTGATAAGGAAGAGTTCGAAAAGCTATATGCCAATAAATGCGGGGATGCGAATAGCGCATTCATGGGCGTTTTCAGCCAATACGATATAGGGTATGCCGCACTGTCTGTAAAATTCTATCTTGAGGAGTTGGATAAATTAGCAAAATACCCAGAAGCTAAAGAATCCTTAAGAAAATGTTCCAATTCAGGTGCTTCTCATGATTATTGTATCGGCGCAGAAATATGCCAAAGAGTAAAAGAACTGGATGAAAACATGAGCGAATTCTGTTCACTCAAAAAGCAGGTATGTTCAGTTGATGATAAACAAGCAGATTGTGAAGAGAAACTTGAAACAGCATATAAAGCTAAGAAGTCAGCAGATAAATAAGCCCTAACAATCACATGCACTCGGACAGCAAAAAGCGCCGCTCGTTCCTCGCTCTGCTTCTTGCTGCCGGTGATGCGAAGCGTTAGGCGCGAGATGCAAGCCACGGTATTCGTTCTAGGTACTAATCACGGCTTTCAGCGGCGGGACAGAAAGTTCTCTGACGCGCAGCACGAGGGTTTTCGGAATCTTCTTGCCCGAATGGCCGAATCCAAGCAGATTGCTGCGTTGGCAGAAGAGAACAGCCTTGAAGCACTTGCGGAGGCCGGGGCGGCCGAATCTACAGTTGAGGCGGTCGCGCGCGAATGCGGCTTACCGCACCGGTACTGTGACCCGGAAAACGACGAACGGTCGCGCCTCGGTATCCAGCAAGAAAATGCGATTCGGGCTTCTGCGTTCTTTCAGGGGATTGGAGAGCGTGAGATACAAGAGCAAATCCATGAGTCGATGCGAGCCAGGGAGCGAGTCTGGCTGGAAAGGCTTCTTGAGTGGAATCAGTGGCCTGTGTTGTTCGTGTGCGGCGCCATCCATTTGTCGCCGTTCATGGAACTGCTCAAGGAGATGAATGTGGAGGCCGTGCTTGTTGCGGAAGATTGGAGCGCCTAACCACCGGCTCCAAGCGACGCTCAAAAGCGCGTCGCCTTCAGCGCTTTGTCTGGCCTCGGGTGCGGCGCTTTTGTGCGCGCCTGAGCCGAGCCGTTATATGCCCAACCCAGCCCGAACCAACCAAGGGAA
Source organism: Caldifarciminota bacterium (assembly GCA_014859085.1). Taxonomy (GTDB): domain Bacteria; phylum Hydrothermota; class Tepidihabitantia; order SM23-42; family SM23-42; genus SM23-42. The sequence goes on along the minus strand of JACUUY010000203.1, from coordinate 944 downwards.
CCCGACCATCGGATGACGAATAAAAAAGACCTATCAGAACGCGACATCTGCACCAAGTTCATCACGCCTGCGCTGGAACAGGCAGGTTGGGATATGCAGAAACAAGTCCGCGAGGAAGTCGGCTTCACCGATGGCCGTATCTATGTGAAGGGCAATCTCACCGCTCGTGGTCAGCGCAAGCGGGCGGATTACATCCTTTACTACAAACCCAACATCCCTGTCGCCATCATTGAGGCCAAGGACAACAAGCATTCGGTCATGGCAGGCATACAGCAGGGGCTGGATTACGCCACCATCCTGGACATACCCACCGTATTCAGCAGCAACGGTGATGGCTTCTATGAGCATGACCGTACTGCCGCAAGCGGCAGTGTCGAGCGCGAACTTCCGCTGCAAGACTTTCCAACGCCAGAACAGCTCTGGGAGCGTTACAAACGCTACAAAGGCATCACTACGCCAGAAGCCGAGCGCATCAGTGCCCAGGATTACTTCTTCGACGGCACCAACCGCAGCCCGCGTTACTACCAGCAGATCGCCATTAACCGCACGGTAGAGGCTATTGCCAAAGGCCAGCAGCGCATTCTGCTGACGATGGCCACCGGCACTGGAAAGACCTATATCGCCTTTCAGATCATCCACCGCCTCTGGAAGGCAGGAGCCAAGAAGCGCATCCTGTTTCTGGCCGACCGTAATGCCTTGATCGACCAGACCCGGCGTGGCGATTTTCGTCATTTCAAAGACAAAATGACGGTCATCAAACAGAAGAAGATCGACAAATCCTACGAGATCTATCTGGCGCTGTATCAAGGGCTGACCAACTACGATGAAGACAAGGACGCTTACCGCGAATTTAGCCCAGACTTCTTCGATCTGATCGTCATCGACGAGTGCCACCGTGGGAGTGCCTCGGAAGACAGTGCCTGGCGGGAAATTCTGGATTATTT
>JACUUY010000049.1 GCA_014859085.1 Caldifarciminota bacterium | reverse complement strand
CCGATTTCTGACTAAACCACCCTGTCTCGGTAAGATTATTTCTGATTGAAATCGCGGTCTTGACAAAACCCGGGCAGTGTGTATAATAGCCCCAACACATTATCTCATAGTGTGTCCGCTTCATTGGGCAGAAGGGCCTATAGCTCAGTTGGTTAGAGCGCACGCCTGATAAGCGTGAGGTGAGTGGTTCGATTCCACTTAGGCCCATTGCCGGATGGTTTGGGAAAAATCCATGTTTCAATTCCAAATCCGGCGTAATGAAGTTGCACCAGTTCCGGTGCAACACGAGAAAGCATACAGGGGCATATGGAATATGCCCGTGGTAGTGTTATGAGAAAAGGAGGAAACATGATTAGGATAGCAACACTACTGGCCATCGTCGTTTGTTTGACGGTGATCGGTTGCCAGCCTCCAGAAGGCATGGCAGGTCCGACAAAAGAAGAGTACGACGCGCTCAAGACGCAGGTCGAAACACTGCAGACCGACCTGGACAATGCTCAAGTGGCGCTCGAGGCACTGACCGACGATTTCAACGCTCATATGGAGAAGTATCATAAGGTGACCACGAAGACAACCCCAACAACCCCGCCCAAAACACCGGTGCCGGTGCAGAAGTAAGGAGGAAATATGAAAAGACTATTCGGAATAGCAATCGCGATGATTGCTCTTGTCGCTCTCGTCGGTTGCGAGGGCGAAGTGGCGCTGGATTCACCTGACGTTACGTACACGGTCATTGACCAGGGCGCGACCCTCAGGTTATCATGGATCGAGATTACGGACGCGGATGGATACTATATCTATGCAGATGGTGTCGTGATCGACACGATCGATAATCCCTCGATCACAACGTACGATGCCGAAACACCTGCCAAATTGTATGAAGTCACCGCCTATTCGGGCGAAGATGAAAGTGCAGCGGATGAAATCGATTGCGCGCCGGTCATCACCGCAAGTCTCGATGTCTGGGATACTGATCAACCTGCGCCCGACCCAAGCGGTTTCGGCTTCAACTCAGTAGGCACTGCAGTGGCGTACACGCTCACCAATCAAGACAACTGGCCTTTCATAGACTATTACATTCACGGCGGCGCCACGACTGAATTCTGGTCACCGCACCATGGCAATTACAACGACGAAGTGAACGTTACCAAGAACAGCGGACTGTCCAACTTCGATGCGATCACCATAGCTGATGCGCCAGGCGGTTATTTGTCAATAAACCCAGTTAATTCAGGAGCGGTCTATTACTTCTGGATCGACCCGACCGACAACGGTTGGGATGCGTCCACTGATTACTTCGGCAAGATCAAGGTCGAAGCGATCGACGGCAACAAAGTGACGATGAAGCTCGCGTTCCAGCCGATCGCCGGCCTGCGCTGGTGCGTAACGCCGTAACGGCGATCTAAGTGAAAAAGGCGGGCTCTGCCCGCCTTTTTTGTTGTACAGAAAATCACCCAATACGGTTCGAGTGAACCGCGAGCCGGTCGAGCGGCGAATCGAGAACAAGGCGCTTCTCGACGCGCTTCGCTTGCTCGAAGAGCACACATTTGGATGCATCCTTTTTTTCCACACCCAAGTCCGCAATTGCGAGAAATCCCGGTTCCCGAACGTCGCCTCACAAGAAATCGTGAGAAAGAAGCACTCGCCTTCGTTGACTTGCCTTCTGTTTGCGTGTATAATCCCACGTTGAATGATCAAGGAGGCATCGTGAGAAAGTACTTTGCATTTGCCTGGGCCGGCACGGCCCTATCGCTCATTGCGTTATTTACCGGATGCGAAAGTGAAGGCACCGGCGGAGCGCCGCTCAATTTGACACTGGGGGGAGCTAATTACGGCCAGTATGTCCGGCTCTGGTGGAATGAGCCGGTCGAAGGAACACCGGACAGTTACATTATATATTTCCGGGCCATCGACACAACGGATTTTGTGATCGGCACGACGGTTAGCGGTGATTCACTCTGGGCTACTCACAACCCCTGGTCCATGACCGGAGATTATTATGTCGCCGCCCGATTCGGTGGCACTGAATACAACTCAGACACCGTGACGACCATCCCGGTCCACACGGACATCCTTCTCCTCCATGAACTGAACGCAGGCGGAGAACCGGCATACGGGTGGGCTCTGACCGGTGATTTCAGCGGCAGCATCTACTATTTAACCAACGTCGCGAACGCTCTTCTTATCGATTTCTATATCACGAATTTCACAAACGATTCAGCAGGCGGACCATGGCCATTTCCGTGGTACATCGCCAGCCCGGACACGGCGGCTAACGATCCGGGCGGATCTGCTGTTCCGCAAGGAGATTGGCGTCGCACCTGGTTCTCAGACCCGCTCCTTGACCCCCAGGCGATCCTGCCGAATTTTGGGCCGACAGCATATTTTGGGTGTATGAGTGGTATAGAAGATGATACGACATATATCGGCGTGTACCTGGACGGGGAAAAACACTACGGACTCGTGAAATTCTTTGGCGCCGACACGCTCGAGGGCACGATCCAGGTGGAATCCTGGTTCCAGACCGTGCCGGAACTGAGGTTGCTGAGACACTGAGCTCCTGCATATCCACCCCTCTCTGGCAGAGGACCCTATTACTGTTCGAGTGAATCTCGAGCCCGTCGAGAGATGAATCGAGAACCTGAACCTTCTCGATGCGTCCGCCTGCGCTGAAGCTTCGGCGGACTTACTCGAAGAGCAAAGAAACCGATCCGTCAGCCTATCACCTCTTTGTAGGACGACGCGCATACGCTGTGCAGTTGCGCCATCCATGGCGCACCGGCCACCTGGCATCTTCAGCATTCTTTGGAATCTGGGACTTGTTGCCTGGGGTTCGGGTTTTGATCCGGCCTGAACTTCTTACCCTCTTACGTTCTTACCTTCTGCAGTTGCGCCATCCTGGCGCCGTATCCCATGTCCAGAGAAATCGCACGCACGATGAATCGTGCAACTACATTTTCAGCATTCTTTGAACGAACATGAATTGAAGACCGCGTTGACTTTGGACGTAATGCATGTATAATTCATACTCTGGAGGTATAATGAAAAGAACCATTCTTGTTGCGCTGCTGCTGACGGCCTGGTGCACGGCCCAGTGTCTGTCCGCACCCGTGAGCACGAGGGCCGGCGTGAAATTGGGCATCAATCCCGGAACGTATGACCCGGACGACGGGCTTGAAGCATTAAAAGGCACGGGCGTGCATTGAAAAATATCGACTACCATTTGTCGGTTGGACTCTTCTACACGCCCTGACGCATTTCATGCGCGAGTACGGCATTGACATCGGCTCGGTGAGCGTCAAGCGGGCGGCGTTCGCCGACGGCGAGCTCGTAGACACACACTATATCAAGCATCACGGAAGGCCCTATGATGTCCTGCTTGATGCTCTTAAGGGCGCGGAACGTATCGACCGGCTCGTTCTAACCGGCAGTCTGGTCGCGCCGCTCGTCGACCTGGTCGGCGCCGTGCGCGTCAATGAAGTTGAAGCCGCGGCCGGCGGCGTCACGCACTTCCATCCTGAGGTAAGATCGATCATTGAGATCGGCGGCGAAGATTCGAAACTCATCAATATCGACATCGACGGCGGCATCAGGGATTTTGCCTCGAATACGATCTGCGCGGCAGGAACCGGCATATTCCTTGACCAACAGGCACGTCGGCTCTGCTATGACATCGAGCAGTTGGGTGACATCGCATTGAGCGCGAAAAACCCGGCGCGCATTGCCGGCCGCTGTTCGGTCTTTGCCAAGAGCGATATGATACACCTGCAGCAGATCGGCACCAGGCCGGACGATCTGGTTGCCGGCCTGTGCCTTGCGCTGGTCCGCAATTTCAAGAGCGTCATTGCCCGGGGACAGAATATCGATACGCCGGTGGCATTCGTGGGCGGTGTTGCAGCCAATCAGGGGATGGTCAAAGCATTCCATGATATTCTGGATATCTCAGCCGGGAAGATGATAATCCCCGCGCATTACAACTGTATCGGCGCGATCGGCGCCGTGCTCGTGGCCCGAGAAACGGATTCCGAACCGGTGTACCAGGGGCATGAGAAGTTGGAGCAATGGCTTGCCCTGCCCAGGATCGTTCAGCGGCTGCCGCCGCTCGACGGCAGGAAACAGGGACGGCCCACGACGAGTTCGAATCTCACGGAGAGGAAGACGACCGCCTACCTGGGCGTTGACGTCGGTTCAATATCGACCAATCTCGTGCTGATCGACAAGACGGGCCGCGTCCTGTGCCGTAAGTACCTCTGGACCAAGGGCAGACCGGTCGAAGTCGTGCTCCAGGGGCTCGCTGAAATGAAAGCCGAACTGGGCCGCAACGTGCAGGTTGCCGGCGCTGGCACCACCGGATCTGGCCGGTACCTGATCGGCCGGTTCATCGGCGCCGATATCATAAAGAACGAAATCACGGCGCAGGCCAGGGCAACGATCGAGGTTGACCCGCAGGTCGACACGATATTCGAAATAGGCGGCCAGGATTCGAAATTCATCAGCATCCAGAACGGCACGATCGTCGATTTTGAAATGAACAAGGTCTGCGCCGCAGGCACCGGCTCGTTTCTCGAAGAACAAGCCGAGATCCTGGGCATTGAACTAAATGATTTCGGCGACCTGGCGCTGCGCGCCGGATCACCGATCAATCTGGGCGAACGATGCACGGTCTTCATCAACTCCGAGGTCATTCACCACCAGAAAGACACGAGTGAACGCGAGAACCTGCTCGCGGGCCTTGGGTATTCGATCGTCTACAACTACCTCAACCGCGTGGTCGGCAGCAAAAGGATCGGGAACCGGATATATTTCCAGGGTGGCGTCGCGGCAAACCGGGCGGTCATCTCTGCGTTCCAGGGGGTACTGGACAAGGACATCAACGTACCCGTTGACTACGATGTGACCGGCGCGATCGGCATCGCATTGATCGTGCGGGATTGCGGGATCACGAATACCCGATTCAAGGGTTTTGAACTCGCGTCAAGATCCTACTCTTCGGCCTCGTTCACGTGCCGGGATTGCAGTAACGAATGCGAGATCAATGAAATCACGATCCTGGACGAAAATCCCCTCTACTATGGCGGCCGGTGCGGCAAATATGAAGAGAAAGACCGGACGCACAAGCATCAGTTTCCTGACTTGTTCAAAATGCGCAACGACATATTCTTTGCGACCGAACCGGCGGATGGCGTCGAGATCGGTGTGCCGCGCAGCCTGATAATGTATGACCTTTTCCCCTTCTTCTACGAATTTCTCAAACAGCTGGGGTTCGATCCGGTATTGTCGGAACCGACCACGCGCAAGACGATCGAATGCGGCGCCGAACTCTCGGCCGCCGACACATGCCTGCCGGTCAAGATCGCGCTGGGCCAGCTCCAGAGCCTGATCAACCGGAACATCAAGCAATTCTTCCTGCCGAGCGTTATCACGATGCCGCCCCAGGATGATATCTTCCCACGCAGCTACGTCTGCCCGTATGTCCAGTCAACCCCCTATTTTGCGCGCGCCGTGTTCGGCGACGGAATCGAGATCTATTCACCCTATTTGCACTTTGACCGGGGCGCGGCCGGCATCGAGGAATCCCTCGTTGATTTTGGCGCAAGATTCGGCCGGTCAGAGGCAGAAGTCAAACGCGCGATAAGTCGGGCTTTCGATCACTGGCGCAATGTTCAGGAGAAGATCCGGGACCTGGGCCGGAATGTGTTGGCCGATTTGAAAGACACGGCATTCATCATCTGTTCGCGGCCGTACAACGGCTATGATCTGGGCATGAACCTGAACCTGCCCAAGAAGCTGAGTGACCTGGGCGTGCTTGCCATACCGGTCGATTTCCTCGACTTCGACCACATATCGATCGAGGCCGATTTCAGTAATATGTACTGGCATTATGGCCAGCGCCTGCTGTCCGCGGCCGAAGCGATCAGGAAGGACGAACGATTGTTCCCGGTTTATATCTCCAATTTTGCCTGCGGGCCTGATTCCTTCCTCATCCGCTTCTTCAAAGAGAAACTCGGCGCAAAACCGTTCCTGCTCATGGAAGTGGACGAACACTCGGGCGATGCGGGGTTCATCACGCGCATCGAAGCATTTCTCGACTCCATAAAGGGTGCGCCGAGGTTGGGCGAATCGAGAAAGATCAGTTCGCGCAGCGAGGTCAAGGAGGGAAGGAAAATTTACATCCCGTACATGTGCGACCATGCCCGCATCCTGGCCAGCGCCATGAAGCACAGCGGCATCGACGCCGAAGTCCTTCCACCGCCCGACGCAAGATCGATCGATATCGGACGGCAGTACACATCCGGCCGCGAGTGCATACCCGCGATCATCACGGCCGGTGACATGGTGAAGAAGATAAAATCCCCCGGCTTCGATCCCGGGCGCGCCGGGTTCTTCATGGCGCAGGGCTCAGGACCGTGCCGGTTTGGCCAGTACTACAAATTGCACCGCATAATCCTCGACGAACTGGGCTACGAAGATATCCCGATCTACGCGCCGAACCAGGGGCCGAGCCTTTTTGACGACCTGGGACCGATGGGTTTGAGGTTTCTCGTCTCGGTCTGGGATGGCATATGCGCGGTCGACGCGCTGGAAGCCAGGGCGCGGATGATCCGGCCGTATGAGCAATGCCCGGGCCGAACCGACTCCATATATTACCGTAACCTCGATGAATTGTGCAAGCTGATCGAGCAGGGCAAGGGTATTGTTTCTTCTCTGAAAGAGATCCGCAAAGAACTGGATGCGATCGAAATTCATCCCAGGAGTAAACCGCGTATCGGTATTGTCGGCGAGATCTACGTCCGCTCCCAGGAATTCAGCAATAACTTCGTGATCAAGAAACTCGAGGAACTGGGCTGCGAGGTCGCGCTGCCGTCGGTTGGCGAGTGGTTCCTCTATCTCAATTTCACGCGCGTGCGCAACTGCCGGTGGTTCAAGCAGCACCGGAGGGCGGTCTTCACCAGGATGTTCGACAAATACATGAAATACCGCCAGCGGAAAATACTCAAGGTGCTCGGTCTGAAACCGGAAGCCCCGATCTCCATGCTGCTCAATTACGCGGCGCCGTACCTCCATTCGACCCTGGAAGGCGAAGCCGTGATGACCGTCGGCAAGACCGTCGATTTCATCAGAGATGGGTTCGACGGTGTCGTCAATGTGATGCCGTTCACCTGCATGCCGGGCAATACCGTGACGACCATGTATAAGAAGATAAGGGAGGACCATCCCGGCTTTCCGCTCTTCACGCTTTCGGTGGACGGGCTCGATCATGCGGTCGACGCCATGCGCCTCGAGACCTTCGTCGCCCAGGCCCATGGGGTCAAATCTCGACATTGGACAAATGGCCCGGTTCGAATATAACAGAGCTCGACCATGGCTCGCCCACTGAGAATCCAGTATCCCGGCGCATTCTATCATGTCATGTGCCGGGGCAACAAAGGCAGCAATATATTCATCGATAATACGGACCGCAGCCGATTTCTCTTTCTGCTTGCCGAATCTCTGGAAACATACAGCGTCATTCTGTATGCATATGTCATGATGAACAATCATTTTCATATTGTGGTCCAGACGCTCCGGCCTAATCTGAGTGAATTCATGCGCCGTTTCAACATTTGTTACACGGGTTGGTTCAACCACCACCATGGAACCAATGGTCACCTTTATCAGGGCCGCTATAAAGCGCTGCTTGTCGATGCGGACAACTATCTGCTTGAACTCTCCCGGTACGTCCATCTCAATCCAATCCGAAACGACAAATTGAGGCCCGGTGATTACCGGATGTCCTGGCGCACGCTGCAAGAATACCAGTGGAGCAGTTTGCCCGGTTATCTGAGAGACGACAAGACCAAAACTCATATATGCTATGATATGATATTGGGCATGATCGGCGGCCGAAAAGCCTATCAGCGGTTCATCATCGATGGATTAAGAAATGATCTGGAAAGTCCTTATGTTCATGTGAAATACCAGACGATCTTGGGCAGCGATAGCTTTGTGAGACGCGTCAAGGGTCGGCTGCCTGACAAAGGATCAAATCGTGAGCAGCCGGTGTTCATGAAAATCAAGCGGCAGACTGTTGACCCCGAGGTAATAATCAAACGTGTCGGTGAACGCTTAGGAGTCAGCCGCGATAAGATAGTCGGACGGCACAATAGGGGTATTGCGCGAGGGATTACCAGCGAATTGCTTTATCGCTACAGCGACCTGAACCTGCGTCAAATCGGAGATCTTCTCGGTGTTGACTATTCATCGATTCACAAAACTCGATGCCGTCTTCAGAAACAGATGTCAGAACAGAAACATGTTGCCCGAATATACGAGGAGTTAGAGACGACAATCAATGACGAATTGTCCAATGTCGAGATTTGACCCCATCCCCATCCCCAGGGGGGAATTGACAGATACGGAGTTTAGCGTATACTCTTCTGTTCGGCGGGCGTAGCTCAGTGGTAGAGCATCGGCTTCCCAAGCCGAGGGTCGCGGGTCCGAATCCCGTCGCCCGCTTTGATCATTATCGACTGATAAGGAGGATGTCTTGCGGACTTGCCTGTTCCTTATGGTGATCTTCAGCCCTGTTAGCCGCGTGTCTGTAGCGCCTCGCGGCATAACCCCTACCCTTTAAGAGTATGTCGTTTCGCTATTGCTGGGCAGCAATCCTCACGCTCGCGTGCTGCACGTCGCTGTTCGACCGCAAGAGCGACCTGGAGCGCGGCCTGGTTCACTACCAGCGCCGGCAGTATTCCGAGGCGGCCGACTACTTCAATGCATATTACTCCAAGACCCCGGCGGCGGATTCGGTACTCTATTATCTCTACAGCTGCTACAAGCACCTGGGCCGAACCGAAGAACAGATCTCGACGCTGGAGAGACTGGCGGCTCGCAACACCGAAGACGAAAATGTCTACTTGAATCTCGTCCACCTCTACCGGACACAGAACCGCTATCGCGCGCTGTACAATATGCTCGCGCGCATCGAACCACCGGCCAGCAATAATGTAGACAGGCGTCTGCTACTGACCCGAAGATTCTACGCAGAACTGATCTGCGGTGCCGCTGCCACCAGCATGCAAACCGATCCGCTCATATTCTGCGTGTCACAGGGCTATCTGCCGGTCTCCCCGGACGGACAACTCTATGAGGGAGATACGATCACGACAGCGCATATGATCGTGCTCCTCGACCGCCTCGTCGACCCGATCCATCCAAGGAATCTCTACCCCATGCAGAATATCTCGGCCCGGTCGTATCTCTATCTGCCCTACATGAGACTCGTTGACCTCGGCATCCTGGAATTCGACGCCTATGTGGCGCCGGAGCGTAATGCCAGCGTACTGACCGCGGTGAGGGCGATCGACAAATTGAAGAAGAGGAGGTTTCTTGGTTAGGCTCGTCGACCGCTATTTTGCCAGGGAATTCGTGCCGCCCTTCTTCTTCTCGATGATCGCCCTGACCTGCATCCTGCTCATGAACGAATTGTTCCGTCTCATCGATCTCTTTGTGCGAAAGGGGCTGCCGATGCTGGTCGTGGGGCAGATCTTAATCTACACGCTTCCCCTGATCGTATCGTACACCGCGCCGATGGCAATACTCGTCGCGATCATCATGACCTATGGCCGCGCCGCCCAGGACAATGAGATCCTCGCTTTGAAGACGGGCGGCCTTTCATTCCGGTCGATCATGCGCGTACCGTTTGCGATCACCCTGGCGCTGACGCTCTTCCTTGTCTTCTTCAACAACTACTTGCTTCCTGAAGCGAATCACCGCGTGCGCAACCTCATGATGGACGTGACACGCAAGCGGCCGGCCGTGCGGCTGCCCGAGGGCATCTTCACCAGCGAATTTCCCGGCTACACGATTTATATCGGCGAGAAAGACGAACGCATGTCGACGATACGCGACGTCACTATCTACGACGCGCGCGACGGCATGCTCATCACCGCGCCCCACGGTGAGTTAAGGAGTTTTGAGGAGGAGAATATCGTGCGCTTCACCCTCTACGACGGCGAACTGCACCAGCTTGTTGACAGCGCGAAGTACCAGAAAACGCGCTTCGACAAGCAGACTCTCAACATGCAGCTCAATACCGATTTGGTAAGAAAGGAACGGGAGCACCGCAATGAAAATGAGCTGACGATCGGTGGTCTGGAAAGAATGATCGAAGAGAACAAGGGAAAGATCGCCCAACTCCGCGGGGAGATCGATGAGATCGGTAACGCCGCGCTTTCCGACTATCGCCGCGGCGACACCGCGGCGATCGACCGCGCAAGGTTCGAGATCGAACGCCGGATCAAAACAATGGATGGCACATCGAGGAAACTCTCGCGCTACCAGATCGCCTATTACAAGAAATTCTCGCTCGCATTCGCTTGCATTGTATTTGCAATGATCGGCGCTCCGCTTGGCTACCTCTTCAGGCGGGGTGGCATCGCCGGCATTCTGATCGGCGTGCTGTTATTCTCTTCCTACTATATCCTGGTCATCGCCGGCGAGGAATTCGCCGACCGCAGGAATTTTCCGGCTTTCTGGGGTATGTGGCTACCCAACTTCATACTGCTTGGTATCGGCATCTACATGTTCATGGTCGCGGAGTTTGACCGGTCGCCGCTCAGAAGGCTGTTCAAATGAGTATCATCAACCGCTACGTTCTGAAGAACTTCATGCGTTACTGGGTCATCGGTCTGGCTGTGTCGATCTTCATCTATGTCGTGATCAATCTCTTCGACAACCTGGGCAAGTTCCTGGCCAAAAATGCCTCGGCCCTGGACATTATGATATACTATCTATACCTCACGCCATCCTATGCCATCCTGCTCATCCCGGTTGCATCAATGATCGCCGTCTTTCTCGTCTTCGGGATCATGACCAAGAACCGCGAGCTGCTGGTTCTGAAGACGAGCGGGCTCAGCCTGAACAAACTGTTCGAAATACTGCTCGTCACCGGCGTGCTCATTGCGGCCGGAACCTTCATCTTTCAAGAAACAGTCGGCGTGTGGGCTCAGACGCGCCTGATCGAACATGAACAGCAGCGCATAAACCGCCGCCCGAGACGAACCGAAATTCGGCGTCTCAATTTCTTCTATTACGGCGAGAATAACTGGATATACTCGATCAAGAAGTTTGATGGCCGCATCAATACCATGGACGATGTCATCCTCTGGCAGGTATCGGCCGACAATAAAATAAGACAGCGGGTCGATGCACCCCATGGACAGTACCAAGATGGCACCTGGGTGCTCGAGAACGCGGTCGTCCGGCAATTCGACACGCTGGGCAATGAGGTCGCAACCAGGCACGCGGTCCTCAGAATGAATGAACTCCAGGAAAAACCGGCTGATTTCATGAAGAAAATAAATGCACCCGAAGAGATGAATTTCCTTGAGATATCTTCCTTCGTGAAGAAAAGGCAGCGCGCCGGTCAGGATGTCGCCCAGGAGGAGGTCGAGCTGAATTACCGCTTCTCCTACCCCATCATCACGCTCGTCCTGCTCCTGATAACCCTGCCCGTTTCCGTGGTCCTGCGCCGGGGTGGCATTGCGGTCGGACTCGGGATCAGCATCGGCCTATCCTTCATCTACTGGGGTTTTATCCAGTCAAGCCGGGCCTACGGCGTGGCCGGGATATTGAGCCCGGTGCTTGCGGCCTGGCTGCCCAATATTGTGTTCGGCGCCATCGGTATCGTATTGATCCTCAAGACCCCGCGTTAGCCGCACCATCACGCCCCGGAGGAACCGTAATGTTGACAATTCTCCCAAATTGGGCTAAAATACACCGATGTGGTTCAAGAAAAAAATCGAGGCTACGCCCGCTGACAAGCTCCAGCTGCCGGACGGGCTCTGGGCAAAATGCGAGGCGTGTGGCGAGATCCTGTACCGCAAAGAACTGGAGAAGAACCTATGGATATGCCTGAAATGCCAGTTCCATTTCCGAATAAGCAGCCGTGATTATATCAACCTGCTGCTCGACGATGCGCGGTTCGAGGAACTGGACGCCAACATCGAAGCGCAGGATCCGCTGGAGTTCCCGAACTACAAGAAGAAACTGAGGGATGCCCAGCAGAAAATGCAGATGAAGGACGCCGTGGTTTACGGTCTGACCAGTATTGGCGGGATCCCGCTCGTCTTCACGGCAATGGATTTCGGTTTCATGGGCGGAAGCATGGGTTCGGTCGTCGGCGAAAAAGTCGCCCGCGCCATCCGGCTGGCATGCGACAAGGAGCTCCCCTTGATCATACTTTCCGCATCGGGCGGCGCGCGCATGCAGGAAGGGATTCTCTCGCTGATGCAACTGGCAAAGACCTCGGCCGAACTGGCATTGCTGCACAACAAGAAAATCCCCTATATCTCGATCCTTACCCATCCAACCACGGCCGGCGTAATGGCATCCTACGCGTCCCTCGGCGACATCATCATTGCTGAGCCGGGCGCTTTGTTAGGCTTCACCGGCCCCCGCGTCATCGAGCAGACGATCGGCGGCAAGTTGCCCCCGGGGTTCCAACGGTCTGAGTTCATGCTGGACCACGGGCAGGTCGATATCGTAGTTTCGAGGAAGGAATTGCGCAATACCCTGATAAGGATCTTGAAGCTGATCTGGAAGCATGGCTAGACTCCTTCTGGAGAATGTAACGAAAGTCTATGACCGGGATGTTTTCGCGGCCAGAAACATATCCTTTGGAGTCGACCCCGAGGAATTCGCCGTTCTCGTCGGCCCTTCTGGCTGCGGCAAGACGACAACCCTGCGACTGATCGCCGGGCTCGAGGAGCTCTCGTCGGGCCGGATCTACATCGACGGGCAAGCCGTCAACGAAATGACGCCGAAGGATCGTGACGTGGCGATGGTCTTTCAGAATTACGCCCTTTACCCGCACATGAGTGTGTATGACAACATGGCATTCGGCCTGCAGATGCGCCACCATCCGAAGAAAGAGATCGCGCAGAGGGTCCTCGACACCGCTCAGACCCTTGGCATTGCCGATCTCCTGAGCCGAAAACCGAGGCAGTTATCCGGCGGACAGCGACAGCGGGTCGCGCTGGGCCGTTCGATCGTCCGTGATCCGAAACTCTTTCTCTTTGACGAACCCCTTTCCAATCTCGATGCTAAAATGCGCGTTCAGATGCGGGCCGAACTCGCGCGCCTGCACAAGAAGATCCATGCGACGATCATCTACGTCACCCACGACCAGGTCGAGGCGATGACCCTTGGACAGAAGATCATCGTGCTGAGAGATGGAGAGATCCAACAGATCGCCGACCCCATGACCCTCTACAAGAAACCGGTGAACAAGTTCGTTGCCGGGTTCATCGGCAGCCCGCCCATGAATTTCATGACCGGCGTGATCAACGAGGAGCGCGGCCAACTCCAATTTGGCAGCGCCGATATCCGTCTCACGCTCAACGAGCAGTTCGGGAAATACCTTGGTCAATCAGTGGTTATCGGCATCCGTCCGACTGACTTCTCGACCGTTGATGGTTCCGGCATATCGATCATTGTCGATGTCATCGAACCGATGGGCAACGAGCTCTACGTGTATGGCCGCTGCGGCGGTGTCATGCTCGTCGCCCGCGTGCCTGAAAATGCTGCCCCCATAGTCGGCAGACCTTTTGCTTTGAAGATAGATCCGGGCAAAATCTACCTTTTCGATGAAGAAACAGAAACCGCGATCTAAGAGAAGGATCCTGCGCTGGATATTCATCGCCGGCATTCCCCTGATATTGGGGTTGGGGATCGGTGTCTACCTGACTGTTGTCAGCGACCTGCCGCCCGCGGAATCGATATCACTCTTCGCGCCGCCGGTATCGACCAAGGTGTACGATGATCAAGGAGAGATCATCAGCCAGTTCTTCATCGAGCGAAGGGAACTGACAAACCTCGACCGCGTGCCCCGCTGGCTTACAGACGGTTTTATCAGCATCGAGGACCGGAGATTCTACAGCCACTGGGGCGTCGATATCCTGCGTTTCTTGAAATCCGGGTTGATAAACCTCGTAAACATGAGGATCGTGCAGGGCGGCAGCACGATCACGATGCAGCTGGCGCGCAACATGTTCCTGACCATGGAACAGACCGTGCTGCGCAAGCTCAAAGAGATGGCTCTGGCCGTAAGGATCGAACGCGCTTTTACAAAAGACGAGATACTCGAGATGTATCTCAATCAGATAAATTTCGGGCAAGGACATTACGGCGTTGCGACCGCGGCCCATTACTATTTTCAAAAGGATGTCTCGCAATTAAGCCTCACCGAATGCGCTCTGCTCGTCGCCCTGCCGAAAGGGGAAGGTTATTCTCCTTACAAGCGGCCCGAACGTGCAATCCAACGCCGGAACCTCGTCCTCAAAGCGATGCTCGATAACAAGGTCATCACCCGCGAAGATTATGACCGTGCCGTGGACGAGCCGCTGGGTGTGGTCGAGCAGCAGAAGAAGCGGGTCACCGGCGAGTATTTTCTCGAAGAGATACGCCGCTATCTTGAGCTGAAGTACGGTGCGGATTTCCTCTACCGGAGCGGCGCGAATATCTATACGACCATGAACACGCGCATGCAGCGGATCGCCGAGGAACTGCTGGAGAAGCACCTCACAAAACTCGAGAAGGACCAGAGGTTGGTTCACACAAAGGCGGAGTTCGATTCGATCGGGATTAACGACTCGGTCACCGCAATACCGTATCTCCAGGGCGCCTTTGTTTTGCTCGATCACCGCACCGGCGAGATCAAAGCCATGACCGGCGGCCGGAGTTTCAGCCACAGCCAGTTCAACCGGTCTACGCAGGCGCGACGCCAGGCAGGCAGCGCATTCAAGGTCTTCGTCTTCACGACCGCCATTGACAATGGCTTCACGCCAACTGATATCGTGCTCGATCTCCCGATCGTGCTTGAGATCCCCGGCGTCGACAGCATTTACCGACCGTCGAACTACGACCGGAAGTTCATGGGCCCGATCACGGTGAAGAACGCCCTCAAGCACTCGCGCAATCTCGTTGCCATAAGACTGATCCGGAGCCTCGGACCAGAACTGGTCGTAAGGTATGCTCACAACCTCGGCGTCGCATCGCCCCTGCTCCCGGTCGTGTCGCTGGCATTGGGCGCCTGTGAGGTGAACCTTGTCGAGATGGTCAGCGCGATGGGCACGATCGCGAATCTGGGCGAAAGCAGTAACCCGACCTTGATCAGAAAAATCACCAACCGGGACGGCACTTTGATCGAGTTCAACAAACCGATCCTTGAACGGAGAATCTCGGCCCAGACCAGTTACATAATGACCGATATCATGGAATCGGTAGTAAATGGCGGTACCGGGTATCGCATTCGCGATTACTACAAGGGACCGGCCGCGGGCAAGACCGGCACCACCAACAATTACAGCGATGCCTGGTTCATCGGCTACACCCCGGAATACGCGTGCGGGATCTGGTCCGGCTATGACAATAACGACCGGATATTCCGCGGCGCTACCGGCGGCTTTGTGTGTGCTCCGATCTGGGGCGATATCATGGCGCGCATCGATACGCTGCAGAACAAGGAATTCGCCCGGCCGTCTTCCGGGCTTGCCAGCGCCCGCGTCTGCGCGCAGACCGGTCTCCTGGCAAGATCTTTCTGCCCGAATGTGGTCGACCAGGTTTATGTCGAGGGCACTCAGCCCACGGATTCATGCGAAGCCCATGTCTACAAGGACCGCTTCGAATACGACCAAACGTTCGACCGGATCGACGAATCGATCATTGAAGGATACTAGACCAACGCCCTGAGCACGAAATACGCTCCGTAGATAACCGCCAGCACGATCCAGGTCGAGAATTCACCTCTGAGGTTCGATAGTTCGTAGCCCGGTTCACGCGCCGGTTTTCCTTTCATATACCGCGTTTCGCCGCAGATGATCACGGCGTAGATCACGATGAATAGCGCGAGGTACAGGGCCCTCAGCCAGAATGGCGGATTGAAAAGGACAAGGACGCCGAGGACGAGGAGGAAATTGCCAACGTACAGCGGGTGCCGGAGCAAGCGGTATGGACCGCTCTTTATGACATATTCACCCTGGAATTCCCGCTTGCGGCCGGCCGGACCGATGTAGCCAGCCGCCCAGGCCCTCAATACGACGCCGAGCAGGACGAAGATATGACCGGCCGGCGAGTTAACCGGCCTTGCCGCGAGGACCAGAAATACAAAAGCGACCGTTGCGGCCGCGGCGCGGTACCGGAACAGAAACCTGCCTGCTGATGCAAGATTCTTCACGAGGGAAATGCCGGGAAGGGGATTTGAACCCCTATACCCTTGCGGGCGCTAGGTCCTGAACCTAGTGCGTCTGCCAAATTCCGCCATCCCGGCATGCGAACGATTGAAAACAGAGGTGGCAGACACCTGATCTGACACCGCATATCACTCAGGATTATACACACAAACGGACACGAGTCAACGTGCGAAGTAATCCATTAGGACCTTGACGCGCACAATTATTCTTGTATTATTCCATGGAGGATAAGGTGTGCAGATCATGGAGGTCGAACG
>JACUUY010000048.1 GCA_014859085.1 Caldifarciminota bacterium | reverse complement strand
CCGGCTCTCCGGGGCCCCGGTTCTCCGTTTCTCACCCTCGCACCATCTCAACCTCTTATCTTCTCGGTCTTAGTGTAGCCCGTTGACATCCTCTCTTTTTTTGGGTAATATTGCGCAAATGAAATATCTCTCAGTCCTCCTCGCCGTTATCATTGTCGCGCAGAACTGCGCCACGTTCACGCCGAAGGCGCTGCGCGACATTGAATCCGAAAGGTCGACCGAAAGGGCGGCCGCGACTTTTGAAAAGGGCAACGAACACTTCAGACTCAGGGATTATAATAATGCGCTCGTCGCCTTCGATGAGATCATCACCAAGTATCCGGGAACCGAACCATATGAGCCAGCCCTGTACCTCGGCGCGTTCTGCAATTTCAAACTGGCCCGGTTCAAGGAAGCCGTTGGACTCGGCACGAAATACATCAAGGAATTCCCCAAGTCCAAGTACTACCTGAATGCCATGTCCCTTACCGGCGAATCTTATTACAACCTCGCTGATAATTATCAAGCGACTTACTACCTGGCCAAGTATTACGTCCAGACGCAGGAGTCGCTGGGCAAGCAGCAAGCGTTCGAACGCATCCTCGAACTCCTGCCTACGCTGATTATTTCGGAGCTGGAGAAGTTGCACCGGCTCTTTATGGCCGACGACATCGACGAGCATATCCTGTACCATCTTGCTCAAGCCGAGGCGCAGAAAGGGAAGAAAGAAGACGCTGAGCGGGATTTCAACCTGCTGCTGCGCCGCTTCCCCGATACGAAGTATCTCCAGGAAGCCGAGGAGTATAGAAGATTCATCCGTCTTGGGGAAGCAACGGGACGAGCCGGCATATTGCTCCCCCTCACCGGCAAATTCTCCAATATCGGGCAGGACCTTTTGAAAGTTGTCCGGGCATTCGAAAAGAACAAACAATTACCGTTCTCGCTCCATGTCCTCGATACGAAATCCGATCCGGTCGAGGCCACGCTCGCCGCGGCAAGGCTCGCCGGCGAATTGGGCGCGGATTTCTTGATCGCGCCCATCAGCTCACTCGAGTCATTCACGGTTTGCGGTTACGCCTTCGGAAAGGGGATACCGATCGTGCTGCCGCTGAGCGCGGAGGCACGGCTCAATGCCCTGCCGCTGGTCTTCACGCGGGGGCAATCCAATGAAGACCAGGCGCGCAT
The DNA here is from genome assembly GCA_014859085.1 of Caldifarciminota bacterium. Taxonomy (GTDB): domain Bacteria; phylum Hydrothermota; class Tepidihabitantia; order SM23-42; family SM23-42; genus SM23-42. The sequence continues at coordinate 15,353 of JACUUY010000048.1, read as the reverse complement.
GGTTGCCCGTTACGCCGCTTACGATCTGGGGCTGAATCGGTTTGCGGTGCTCTTCCCCGACGACGAGCACTACCGCCGCGTCGCGCAGGCATTTGCCCAGGAGGTTGTGAGGCACAACCGCGAGGTTATCGCCATGGTCAGTTTTCTGTCCGATTCGATCACCCTGCAAAAGGAACTCGAAGCGATCAAGAACCGCGGACCCAATGCGCTCTTTCTGGCCATGGATACGGACATGATAATAAATGCAGCACCTCAGGTCGCCTACTACGGTCTTGAATCTGTGAGGCTCATCGGCACCGACGCTTTCCACAGTGAACGGGTTCCAAGACTCGGTGAGAAGTATGTGGAAGGTGCGATCTTTGCCGCGCCACCAGCGATCGATGACGCGGTCAGCAAACAACTCAGAGCCGCCGGGCTCGCGGTCAACGAGTTCACCGCCCGCTTCTACGGCTTGCTCATGCAGCTCCGGGCCGTTGGCAACTACGACCGCGCGAACCTGCCGCGGCTGATCGGCGAAACGCTGCGGAGCACCGAGGTCTTCAGCATCTTCAAAATCAGAGACGGTGAATTCATCAAATGCACTGACATCACAAGAACCCTGGAATGACCCCGCTGCGATGCGTTGTGGCATCATGTTTCCACCAGGGTTGAGGCAAACGAAGGAGTAGAAGATGGGAAAGAAAGCTAAGAAAAAAAAGGAAAGACCGGTCAAGAAGGAAGCAACTCTTACCACCGTCAAATTCTCCCGGAAGAATACTGTGTTTTTTGGAATTGGACTCGTTCTCATCGTCATCGGTTTTGTACTGCTCGCAGCCGGTGATATCACCCTCGCACCGGTCCTGCTCGTTGTCGGTTATTTGGTATTTTTCCCCCTTGGTATACTGCTGAAATAGACTGGCACGCTGACCTGTGATCGACGCACAGCAGATCGGGGAAGTTGGCCGCCGGTTCGGCATCGATGAAATAAAGACAACAACCGCCCAGCCGTTCGAGGACGCCGGCGCGCGCATCAAAGAACAGCGGGAAGCAGGCCTGTTCTTGGGCAGCGAGCGCTGGTACCGCCGGGACATCGACTCTTTCTGCGATGCCCGGACCGTCCTTCCCGAAGCAAGATCGATCATTGCGGCGTGTCAATGTTACCTGACCGGTGAGGCACCCGGCACACACACGCCGGGCAATCCGCATGGGCTGATCGCCCGGTACACGTGGCGTAACCATTATGCCGACCTCAAAGAACGTCTCACGGCATTCGCCGCGGCGCTTAGAGATGAATACACCGCCAATTCGGTCGTTTTCTCGAACGGCGAGATCGCCGAGAAACCGGCTGCCCAGCGCAGCGGTATAGGCTATTACGGAAAGAATTGCCTGATCATAAACCGGAGATTTGGCTCCAGGATCGTTCTCGGCGAGATAATCACGGACATCGAGATCGCACCGGACGCGCCGCAAGAGCCGGATTGCAGTCAATGCACGAAATGCATCGATGCATGCCCGACCGGCGCCCTGGTCAAACCGTATGTTCTCGATCGCCGTCGGTGTATTCAGGCGCTCACTAACTGGTACGGCGTTCTGCCCGGTGACATAGCGCGTGCCTGGGGCGCCCGCCTTTACGGGTGTGACGACTGCCAGGATGCTTGCCCGGCAAACCGTTACGTTGAAACAAAACCAGCCCGGACCATGATCGGCTACGTCGGCCCATCGATCCCCTTGAATGAGATCTTGTCGATGTCCGAGGACGAATACCGGAAGAAGTACGCCCGCAATCAGATCACGGCACGCTGGGTAGACTTCAGGGCGATCCAGCGTAACGCGCTGGTAGCGCTGGGCAATATCCGAGACCCCCTTACGGTCCCGGTCCTTACAAAATACGTAAAAAACGAGGACCCGGTACTGGCCCGGACCGCCCAGTGGTCCCTCGACAACTTCTGACACCCCTCAACTTTTTGGACATTTAGGTGTTTTGGTATTTAGGATTTTAGGTGTTTAAACATTTGACTCTCTGACCATTTAGGCATTTAGGTATTTTGGTATTTAGGCATTTGTCAGTGTTGACTTCTCGTGTGTGCTCAATATAATCCCCTATGTCAGAGACACGGAACGGGAAAGAAGACAGCAGCAAAGAGCAGAACGAGCCGAAATTGCTCGACCGGCCCATTAGGGTCAAAGATATCGTCTACATGACGATCGTCTCGCTGGAGAGCAAAGCGTGGGCCTACCTCGATCTGGTAGTGCATCCGGAAACGCAGAAACACCACAAGGATCTTGCCGAAGCAAAAGCTGCCATCGATGCCATGGACGCGCTGTACAAAACGGTTGCGGATTACCTGGACCCGGCCGAGAAAAAAGATATCCAGGTCCGTCTGACGAACCTCAGACTGAATTTTGTCCAGAAGTAGCCTCCCGGCATTACTGCACCGGCACGCGGTCGCGTTCGGACTTGGACTGTTCATCCTGGCTTTATACATCTACTCGTTGTGCCCGGACGTCTACCTGATCGACTCGGGCGAACTCGCGGCAGTCTCCTACACGCTGGGCATTGCCCACCCCACAGGATACCCTCTCTATACTTTGATCTCCTATTTCTTCGCCCATCTGCCGGGCGAACCGATCCGCAACCTCAACCTCCTTTCGGCGCTGTTCTCGGTCTGCGCCGCCGTGTTCCTGTTCATGATCGCGCGGCAGATCACGCGGGACGCGCTCATACCCCTCCTCGCCGTCTCGCTCTTCGCCTTTGCGCCCATAATATGGCGCGTCTCCGTCACCAACGAGGTCTATCCACTGACCGGCCTCCTGATCGTGATCCTGATCTACCTGCTCAATAACATGAAGGATGACCGCGCGTTCTACCTTGCCATGTACTTGATCGGACTGAGCTTCACTAATCACATGATGGTCTTCTCGCTCGCTCTCCCCCTGCTTGTTTATGTCATCGTTGTGCACCGGCCGGGTCGGCGCGCGATATCCCTGGGGCTGGTGTTCCTCGCACTCGGGTTGTCGCTATATCTGTATGTAATGGCCCGGACCAGCGGCGGGGCCAGGCTGGCCTGGGGTAATGCCGAGAATCTCCAGCGCCTGTACTGGCATGTCAGCGGCAAGCAGTACCAAGTGTGGATGTTTTCGGCGTCAATTACCCAGGTCCTCAAGAATCTGATCGATGGGCTAAGGCTACTCGCCGGAAATCTCTTGTATGTCTTTGCCGCGCCTTCGCTCCTCGGTTTTCTTGTCCTGTACCGGCAGCACCGCGGTCAATTCTGGCTTTTGCTTGCCGTCATCACGGCGAACCTGCTCTACGCCGTCAACTATTCCATCCCCGACATCGAATCCTATTACATCCCAAGTTTCATTATGTTGACAGTAAGTCTTACATACGGGTTAAGAATGCTCGGCAAGTACGCCAAGCCTTTCCTCATCATTGCCGCGGCGCTGGCGATCCCGATCGTCAATTACAATTCATGCACGCTCAGGAACAATCATTTCGGAATGGATTTCGGCCGCGCACATATTGCCTCGCTCCCTGATTCCTCGCTCCTGATCACGACATACTGGGACATATACTCACCTCTGATGTATCTCCGGCAGGTCAGACAGGAACGAAGGGATCTGGTGATCATTGACAAAGAATTGCTGCGCCGTACCTGGTATCTGCAGTACCTCGAACGGGAATATCCCCGGTTCTATGCCCGAATCCGCATGCCGGTTGAAGCGTATCTTGTCGAATTGAGGAAGTTCGAGTACGGCCGTCCTTACCAGCCGCAAGTGATCCAGGCGCGCTACATCGACATGTTGAACAGTTTTGTCGACGCCAAGCTCGACAAGGGTGTTTTCTTTGCATCCCCCTGGCCGGATGACGACCTGAACCAGGTACGGCCGCATTATCCGAGGACGCCATTTGGCCTCGTGCATGTGATCACGCAGGAATCGCGCGCTGCGCCATTCGATTTCTCCCGACTCGAGCTGAACCGGCCGCCGGTCGTCAATGACGCGCGCTTACAATACAATCTGGGTATTGTCCGCGCGCGGTTCATTGATAATATCAGGTATCTGCAGACGATTGGTAATCATGAACAAGCAGCAAAAGCCCGCGAAATACTGGAGTCACTCTGAAAAAACCTAACAAATAAACTCCAAATAACAAATCCCAAATCCCAAACAAATTCCAAATTCGAAACTCCGAATCCGAAACACAGTAAACGCTCGGGTTTGTGGCGAATTCGCAGGGCTGCCCGTTGCTGCGGGCAACGGGGCAAGAAGATACTGCCATGTTTACACGCTGCTGTCGATTTTGGTATTGGTATTTGGGCATTGTCTGTGATTTGGTGTTTGAGATTTGGGTTTTGAAGTGCGGCAGCACTTGACAATTCTGCGTTCAGGTCTATAATCTGTGATGAAAAAAGCAGTCATTGCCCTTGGCGGCAATGCGATATCCTCAACGGGCAAAGAAGACATCCACGGGCAATTCGCCAATACCCGGAAGAGCCTCGAGGGTATCATGGAATTGATCAAAGCTGAATACAGGATCGCAATGACCCACGGCAACGGACCCCAGGTCGGTAATGCCCTCCTGCGCGTAGAACGGACCATGCGCAGCATTCCACCGCTGCCCCTGGGCGTGATCGTTGCCGACACCGAGGGCGGCATGGGCTACATGATCGAGCAGAGCCTCCAGAACAAACTCATGGCCCTCGGCATCAGGCGCGATGTCGTGACCATCGTCACTCAGGTCATAGTCGACCCCGACGATCCATCAATAGTCAATCCAAGCAAATATATCGGCCCTTTCTACACAAAGAAACAAGCCGAGACGCTCGCGAAAGCGTTCGGCTGGGTAATAAAAGAAGATTCGGGACGCGGGTACCGGCGCATTGTGCCATCGCCCGTACCAAAGAGGATCGTGAACCGCAAGACGATCCAGACGCTCGTCGATCTCGGCACGATCGTTATCGCCGCCGGCGGCGGCGGTATTCCCGTCTACATCGAGAATGACGGCTCTTATGAAGGCGTCGATGCCGTCATCGATAAAGACCGCGCTTCGGCCGTGCTGGCGCACGACATCGATGCCCACACGCTCATCTTTCTGACGGATGTCGATTGCGTGTACCTCAACTTCAACCAGAAAAATCAGCAGGCACTGACCCGCCTGACCGTCGCCGAAGCACGGAAGTACATGGCCGAAGGTCAATTCCCGGCCGGAAACATGGGGCCGAAGGTCGAAGCGGCCATCAGCTTCCTCCAGGCCGGCGGTCAACAAGTGGTGATCACATCACTCGGCAAGGCTCAACAGGCGATACTGGGCGACGCCGGTACTAGAATATTGAGATAGAGTGCCCTAGAAGAGAGCGGGCCGCCACATCGCCGTCATAACAGCGCTCGAGATACCGCCAACGATGAAGTAGATCACGATCATTATTATCAGCGTGACGACATAATAGCCAACCAGCTTGTCTTTCGGCGTCTCCATCATAACCGGCATCCCGACGTAAAGCAAGTAGAAGCTGTAGAGGCTTAGCAGGAACACCAGTATACCCAGCACCGGTAATATGTTCAGAATCCCCGCCACGAACATCGCGGTCGAAGAATAGACGGCCAGTTTGTAGGCATTGACCATACTCTGCTTGGAGCCAAATGAAGGAGCCAGCGCATTGATCACCAGGCCCTCAACGTAGAGGGCGACCAGAATGAGTATGTACCAGACGATCGCCCAAACGAGCGCGTAGGTGAACGGTATTCTGAACAGGCCGGCGATCGGCCCGTAACTCTGACCGATCAAGGCCAAACCCAGAAGCCCGCAGACGGCCGGCACCGCGGCAAGTATCATGGCGTAACCGGTGAAAACCTGCCCGACGTTCGTTGCCTCAGCCTTGATCTGAGGCCATGTATCCTTGGGCTTGAGAAGTATATCTTTGATACGTTGAATCATACAACCTCCTTTTCCTGACTTCCTGTATCCGTTGGGTATTGAGCGCGCATTATATCTTCAAATTCGCGGCAATATCGCCCAGCACCGGCATTTTCCAGTACTTACCCTGCAGCGCCTTGACCATGCCGATTATCGCAAGAACGAGCCATATGATACCACCGACCGGGCCGATTATGAACCAGCCGAGCAACGGTATATAACTCAACAACCATACGACTACCGCAAAGCCGAACAGGACCAGTCCCTGTTTTCCATGGAACAGGGCGAATTTGTTTTCTTTGTTGCCGAGCAATGGAACGAGAAAGAGGATCCACCAATATCCAATGAACGCCCAGATCCTGCCTTCCGCGACATCCTTACCTTCTTCCTGCATATCCTCTCCTTTACGGGAAGTATAGCACTAATAGAGCGAAAGTCAATATATCGTGTTTCGTACTCGTGATTCGTGCTCGCTAAGGGTGTTCGTGTCAGTATTAGTAAGGCAGGCCAGGGTCCACGAAGACGACCTCTTCTCTCATCAGTATCACGGCACCCGGCTTTCCCTTCTTCGCTTTCTTGAGGAACTTGCGTTGTGTGTAAGAAACCGGCACGTTACGCTGTTTGCGCGCTTTGCTGAAATATGCCGCAATCGCCGCGGCCGCGCGTATTTCGTCCCTCGGTGGCCGCTGTCCTCTGGGCACGCTGGACCGCAATATCGTATGCGCACCTTCGACGCCGCGCGCGTGAAAGAAGTAGTCGGCCGGCCGCGCATCACGGAATGTCAGTGCGTCATTGCTCCGGGCATTCTTGCCGACGAAAACCACGGACCCGGAATCGAGCGTGAATTTGTGAAAGGGTTCGCTGGCTGGCCGTTCTCTCTTGATATTCGGCCTGCTTGCAGGTTCGGCCTCCGGTTCCAACTTCAGCGCCGTCAATTCTCTTTCCAGGACAACGATCCGCTCCCTGAGCTTGGGCTGGCCTCTCTTTGCTTTCTTGTATCTTGCGAAATACTTCTGCGCGTTCGCCTGCGGCGTCAGGGCCGGATCGAGTGCGATCTCCCGGCGCTCCCTGGTGCGCGGGTCGAAGAATTCGGCGTTTGAAACACCCTTACTGATCTGACCAAGGTTCGACAGGATCAGTTCGCCGGCGACCCGGTGGGACTCAACTTCGGCCGGAGAGAGCAATTTCCTCTGCAGGCGCGCGATCTGCCGCTTGATGTTACGCGCCCGCGCGTCGCGGTCGTGTTCGCGGCGCTTCTTCTCCCTTTCCTTCTCATACCGGTGGACCGCCGTCCGCAACAACTCGTTGAATGTCGGATATGCCTCCCCTCCCTTCGCAGCAACCAGGCTGATGCGCAGCGGGACAGCCGAAACGAGTCGCGGATGCACACCATGTCCCCGCAAGGCAGATTTGATCTTCTTTATATAATCGATGTTCAGTTCGTGCGCCAGACTCCGATCGACGCCCTCGACATTCTTCACGATGAAATCTACGCCCGCTGCGGCAAGTTGATCTTCATCGAGATCAAGGATCGAAGATTTTGGTTTCTTCTCGACGTACCGCGTAAAAAGATTCCTCTGCATGGTCACCGTGCGCACACTAAAATTCGGCGCATCAGTATAGAACGAAATGATCACCTGCAGGATCTCCTTGCCCGGAAATGGCTTTTCCAGGTGCATTCTCACTACCGGCATTAAATGCTCCTGGACAACACCGATGATCCGGGACGATTTCACGATGCCGCTAATCGCTCTTACCGGTTCGTACCCCCGCTCGACAGTTGAGGTGAGAAACATGCCAAGGCAATCCGGGTAAAGCGAGATGACCAATGACCGCCCGTCGAGGATGAGCTGCACGATCCGGCCCCTTGCCTCAATGGACTCGACAAGGGCGCCGATGAGCTGGCTCCGGAGTTCTGCGAGCAGGAAGTGAAGGAATATTCCGTTCATGTCTTTCCGACCGCGGCCGCCCGTTACCGCGCAGAGTGCTCGCGCAGATAGCGCAGCACTCCCGCCATGTCTTCGGGCATTCTTGCCGCGAAATGCATTTTACGGCTGGTCCGGGGGTGGACGAAGTCGAGTTCGGCCGAGTGGAGCGCCTGGCGGTCGATCATGGCCAGAATCGCCTTGAAGGCAACCAATTCCTCGCTCCGGGTGATGGCGCCGGGACTGCGGCCGCCGTACTCCTTATCGCCCACGATCGGGCAGCCGATGTGTTTGAAGTGAACCCTTATCTGATGGGTCCGGCCGGTGATCAGCGATACGCGCAGAGAGGTCGCGACGCGGAAGCGCTCGCGCACGGTGAACTTTGTCGTTGCCAGCTTCGACGATAACGGTGTCACGGTCATCTTCTTACGGTCGAGACCGCTCCGTCCGATCGGCGCTTCAATGACCCCCTCGGGCAGACCGGGATAGTTCCAGCACATGACGTCGTACTGCTTGCTCACTTCGCGCCGCTCGATCGCCCGGCTCAGCGTGCTCAGGGCCTGGTCGGTCTTGGCAAAGACGATCAGCCCGGTCGTATCCTTGTCCAGGCGGTGCAGCACGCCGGGCCTGACTTTGTCGCCCAGGGTCGGCAGGTGGCCGCAGTGGTGCAACAACGCATTGACCATCGTGTGCTCGAAATTGCCGCGCGCCGGGTGGACGACGATGCCCTTGGCCTTGTTGACGACAATGATATCCGCGTCTTCATATACAATATCAAGCGGGATCGGCTCGGGTTTCATTTGCGGAGCAACATAGACATCCAACCGGACACATATTTTGTCGCCCGTCTTCACGCGGTAGGCGCTCTTCACCGGCGTGTTATTAACCAGAACCCTTCCGCTCTCGATCAGTTTCTGGATGAGGTTTCTCGATATCCCGACACCGGCGCTTATCAAGTAATGGTCAATGCGCCGGCCTTTCTGTTTCTCGGCAACGATCCGGGAAAATTCCTCAGCGGTCTCGCGACTCAAGCGCTTTCTTCTCCAGAACGATTATCTGCTCGATGCCGCTGATGCCCAGGTCCATCAGCTCATCGAAGTGCTTGCGCGTAACCGGTATCTTCTCGGCCGTTGCCTGGACCTCGATGATCTTGCCGCGGCCGGTCATGACGAAATTCATGTCGATCTCGGCGGCGCTGTCTTCGTCATAATCGAGATCGAGCATTGCCTGACCCTTGACAATCCCAAGGCTCACCGCGGCGACATGATCGAGAATGGGCGAGCCGGCGAACTGCTTGTTGACCATCATCTTCTCCACCGCGCTCTTCAGGGCGACGAACGCGCCATTGACCGCCGCGGTCCGCGTGCCGCCGTCAGCTTGTATCACGTCGCAATCGATGATGAACGTCCGCTCGCCTGCCAGCCGCAGATCAAAGACCGGCCGGAGCGAGCGTCCGATGAACCGCCGGATCTCCTGGGTCCGTCCGCTCAGACGTCCGGCATGCGCCTCGCGCACCGTGCGCTCCTGCGTGGCAAATGGCAGGAGCGAATACTCGGCCGTGAGCCATCCGCTCCCCTTGCCGAGGAGGAACGGCGGCACCCGGTTCTCGATGCTCACCGCGCACAATACCCTGGTCCGGCCCGCCGTGACCAGGCACGAACCGGCCGGGTAATCGAGATAATCGATCTCAAAACCGATATCGCGTAGTTGATCCAGCCCCCGTTCACCAGTCCTCATATATCCTCCTCTCGTTCACGGCCGTCTAATGACTTTCCTTGAGTGACACGCGGGAGAAATTCTTCATCGGTTCGCCCAGGAACCGCTCGCCGATCTCCTTGAAATTCACCGACAGGTCGGTAAGGTATATCGCGGTGCTGCCCGCTGCCCCGGGGTTCGCCAGTTTCAGGTCTTTCAGGCTCTGGGCGAGCTCGGCGCCGACCTCAACCGACGCATCGACGTAGTTGATGTCCCCCATTATTTCCTTTATGACCTTCATCATTAAGGGGTAGTGCGTGCAGCCTAACAGCAGCGTGTCAATATCGTCTTTCACAAACGGTTCAAGATAATCCCGGGCAACGAGCCGCGTGACCGCGTGGTCGAGCCAACCCTCTTCAACCAAGGGAACGAAGAGCGGGCAGGGTTTGCCCAGGATCTCGACCCGGGCACCAAGGTCCCGGAACGCTTTCTCATAAGCGCCGCTGTAGATCGTAAGCGCCGTGCCGATGACGCCGATCTTGCCGGTCCGCGCCATCTGCATCGCCCGGCGCGCGCCCGGCTGGATCACACCGATGACCGGCACCGGGAACCTCTCCCTTACGATGTCGAGCGCCACCGATGCCGCTGAGTAACAGGCAATGACCACGTATTTTGCCCCCCGGTCAACGAGAAACTGGGTATCCTCGATCGAGAAACGCATGATCGCATCGGTCGACTTCGTGCCGTAGGGCAGGCGCGCCGTGTCGCCCAGATAGATGATATCCTCGCCGGGCAGTATTTCCCTGACCGCTTTCACCACGGTCAAGCCGCCGATGCCCGAGTCAAATATGCCGATCGGATCTCTGTTCAATTGTTCAATCTCTTCTCATAGTCCTCGACATAATTCTTGATCCCGCGGTAGATCGAAAAGGCAAGCTGACGCTGGAAATCTTTCTGGCGCAGCAATTTCTCTTCGGCGGGGTTGGAGATGAATGCGCACTCCACCAGGATCGCCGGCATGAATGCGCCGTGCAGAACGTAGAAACCTGCCTGTTTCACTCCGCGCGAAGGTATTTTCAGGTGTTTCTCCGCAGATATCTGGATGTTCTCGGCGAAGCGGTTCGATTCTTCGAGAAACGCGCTCTGCGCGAGATCATACAGGATAAAACTGATATCATCACCGGGCAGCATCAGGTTGTCGAACTTCAGGGAAGCATTTTCCAGCGCCGCGACCGCCCGCTCATCACTCGTCTTGGCCTCGGACAGGAAATAGGTCTCAAACCCGCTGCGCGGCGGACCCTTCTGGTGGGCGTTGCAGTGAATACTCATGAACAGATCGGCTGCATTGCGGTTGGCGATATTGGTGCGTTCTTTAAGCGAAACATACACGTCCCGGTCCCGCGTCAGGGTCACTCTTATTTTCAGGGAATCCTCGATAACATCCTTCAGGATCCGGCATACCGCAAGGTTCACGTCCTTTTCGTAAAGTCCGTTCTTGCCCACGGCGCCGGGGTCAATGCCGCCGTGCCCGGCATCGATGACGATCGATTGAACCTGCCGGCTCTGCTTGCTGTAGAAAACGACTTCATCGTCCCGCTCGATGACCGAGTTCACGCCCTGTAAATCCAGCTCCATCGCCGTGTAAGTGTTGTGCGGGATCAGCTTGGCGCTGCTGACCGCGCCCTTTGGCTTGAGGTCTGGTTTGCCTTTGTACACGCCGTCGATCTCGATCACAGCCTGCCGCATGGAGAACCGGACATCGAAACCGATCCGGCGGGCCCAGGCGAATTTCACAACCGTCGAATCGGCGCGCGTCACTATCGATATGCCGTTGATGACCAGTATCTCGGTGACACTCTTGATGAAGATCAATCGCTCAAAAGCGCTGCCGAGCGTTGTCGTGATCAGCTGTACCGGAAAATACACCTCATTCTGGCGGTATACCGACGCAAAGGGCAAATGGTAGTACACCCCTCCGTATGCGACTGTGGTCATGCCGGGGATGATCACGAAAGTGCGGCCATCACCTGTAAGATGGAGCTGCTGCGTTGTATGGTCCATTACGTAGTTGAGCCGCAGCAATTCGGTAAGGGGTTTGAGCGCGACGTAGTCCTGCAGATCGACCCGTATCGGTTCAATCACCACGCTCTTCTCGTCGCACGTGATCTCATATCGGTTCGGGATAACACACAGCAGAGACAGGACAAGCAGCATCATCGCGCTATCTTCCTGAACTTGGCGATCTTCTTTTCTTCCTCTTTCTTGAGTATCTTCTCCTTCTTGTCGAAGAGCCGCTTGCGCCGGCACACGCCGAGTTCAATCTTCGCATGGCCCCGTTCGGTGAAGTAAATCTTCAACGGAATCAGCGTGTTGCCCCGTTGCTGCACGAGTCCGTACAGTTTCTTGATCTCTCTTTTCTTAAGAAGGATCTTCCGCCGCCGTTTCGGGTCGAGCTTGCCAGCCCCGCTGTACTTGTAGTTTGCGATGTGGAGGTTGAAAATGTAGATCTCGGCGTCCCGGATATCGCCGTAAGCATCGCTCATCGACACCATTCCCTGGCGCAGGGACTTGACCTCGCTGCCCGCCAGGACCACCCCCGCCTCAAAGGATTCAAGCACTTGATAATCGTGCAGGGCCTTGCGATTATTGGCCACGACATTCATTATGGATTATATCAACAACCGATCGTATAGTCAAGGGATTGCGGAAGAAATAACATCACCCCGTATGTAAATACGAAATCCGAAGCACGAAACCCGAAACAAAGACTTCCCACTCTGATAGCGAAGGTCGTTCTCTGGCTTCGTCGCCCGTATCGATGTGCCGCGTCATCCTTCGTCGCCCCAGTTCTGCGATAGCCGCCGTCTGTTACTTCACCTGCGAACGAAGTGATACTGCGAGCGAAGCGATGCTACGAGTGAGACGATACTGCAAGTCCCGCGGGGACGATCCTGCGCTTCTCCGTTTCAGTGTTTTCAGTGTAGTGTGTTGACACATAAAGAATTCTGGTTATATTTGGTTTAATGATCATCTTCGACAACGTGTCCAAGATCTACCAGAAGGACTGGGTGGCCCTGCAGGACGTCACGTTCCACATCGAAAAAGGTGAATTCGTTTTTATTTGCGGGGCAACCGGTGCGGGCAAGACGACGCTGCTCAAGATGATATACAAGGACAGCGAACCTTCCCGCGGCGCGATCCGGGTCCTTAACCAGGATCTAAAAGCGCTGAAAAAAAAGGAGATCCCAAAATTCCGCCGCAAGATCGGCGTCGTTTTTCAGGATTTCAAGCTGCTCCAGGACCGGACCCTTGAGGAGAACGTTGCATTTGCGCTCGAGGTCACGGACACGCCGCCCCGCGAGGTACGGAAGAAATTGATGGAGATCCTCACCTACCTGCGCCTCAGCCACAAGAAATACGCTTATCCGTATCAGCTTTCAGGCGGCGAGCAGCAGAAGGTCGCCATTGCGCGCGCGCTGGTCAGGGATCCGTATATCCTGCTGGCCGACGAACCCACGGGCAATCTCGATGCGAAAAGCTCCGAAGATATCACGAATGTGCTGCTCGACATCAATTACAAGGGCACGACCGTCCTCATGGCGACCCACAGTATCAGTCTGGTGAAGAAAATGAGAAAACGGATGCTCAGGATCGAAGACTGCCGCATTATTCAGGACAAATAAAATGTCCCTGCGTATCGGAATAAGGGAAGGAGTCCGCACGATAACCCGCAATGGCTCGCTCTTCTTCCTTTCACTGCTGGTGGCGGCGATATCGCTCTTCCTGCTTTCGCTCTTTTCCCTCGTTACGTTCAACCTCTACAAGGCGATCGAGGTCCTCGACGAGAAGATCGAGATCATTGCCTTTCTCAACCAGCGGGCGAACGTCGATGCGCTGAAGGAGAACATCGCCAAGATCAGGGGCGTCGACGAGGTCATTTACGTCTCCTCGGAGCAGGCACTGGCTGATCTGAGGGACGAACTGCAGGATACTGAAGAGATATTGAATGTCTTCGAAGAAAACCCGCTGCCGGCTTCGTTCCGCGTGAAACTGGAAAAGGATTTCAGGAACGCAACCGGACTGCAGGAGATCAGCGGCAAGATAATGCTGCTCGCCGGGATCGATGAAACACTCTATGGCGGCGAACTCGTTGACCAGCTGAAAAAAGTGACGGGTATCATCGTCATGTTCGACCTTGGGCTGCTCGCCATCATCATATTCTCGGTCATCTTCGTGATCTTCCAGACCATCAAACTCACGATATTCGCCCGCAGCACCGAGATCGAGATCATGAAGCTGGTCGGCGCGTCCAACGGTTTCATTGCCATCCCCTTCACTTTCGAAGGAATAGTCCAGGGATTGCTCGGCGGCATCATCGCGTTCATGCTGACGCTGATCACCTACCGCGTGGCCACTTACTTTTTCGGCAGCCTCTTTTTCCCGCACTGGTGGTTCTTGCTCGGCACGATCGCCGGCGGCATGATCTTCGGGATCGTTGGATCTGGCATTGCCGTAAGGAGATTCTTGAAATGAAAATATTATTTATCATGCTTTGTTTGTTCTCACAGATCGCCGAGAAACAGAAGGAGTTGGACCAGTTGAGGACGAAACTTACCACGGTGAGACAGGAGATCAAGGATCTGGAGAAGCAAAAAGTGGGGACCCTCGCCCATATCGAAAAGATCGACGAAGGCATCAACCTTACGATAAAATACATTGATGAAGTGAGCGCGCAGGAAGGGCTGGAACGATCGAAGGTGGCGGAGCTCGAAAAGGAGATCGCGCGCCTCGAGTCAAAGATGAAACTGAAGAAAAGCGATATGCGCAGCCGCATCGTGCGCCTCTACAAGTGGCAACCCTTTTATAAGATGAATCTCCTGTTCTCGTCAAAATCACTGCCGCAGATCCTCTCTTCTTCGCACTATCTCCAGCTCCTGGCAAAGGACGACCAGCGCGCGCTCTTCGAATTCGAGCGTGACTGGAAACGCTACCTCGCGGATCAGGCACTGCGCAAGGATCTGATCGCTACGCTAGAGGGTAGAAAGCAGGACAAGGAAGAAGAATTGACGCGCCTCAACGATGAACGGGGGAAGAAGAATCAAATCCTCAACCAGGTGGCAAAACAGGAGGACAAGAAACGCGATCTCGAGAAAGAACTGAAGAGCGCGCAGCGCAAGCTTGAAGAATTGATCGTCTCGCTGGAGAAGCAGCGGGAAAAAGCCCGCACGACCAGTGAATATCTCGAGGCAAATCGCGGCAAACTGTCCTGGCCCTGCCGCGGCAGCGTCGTCACCAATTTCGGTAAGGTCATACATCCGAAATACAACACGACGACGAAGAACAACGGGATCGATATAAGCACGAACTACGGCGACAACGTGTACGCGGTGGCGCCGGGCAAGATCGTGTACGCGAACCGTTTCATGGGTTATGGCAATCTCGTCCTCGTCGATCACCTCGACGGTTTCTACTCGCTGTACGGACACCTTGCCGAGATGCTGGTCAGCACCGGCGATGAGGTCCCGGCCGGCCGGATCATCGGCCGGGTCGGAGAGAGCGGCTCGCTGTCCGGGCCGATCCTGCACTTCGAACTGCGCAAAGACGGCAAGCCCGTCGATCCACTAGCCTACTTGGACTAGAATCGCAGTTGCGTTTTTCCTCCCACACCCCGCAGGCCCAAATCCTAAATCCTAATTTCTAAATCCTAAACAATATCAAAATACAAAATACCAAACACAAGACTGTTTCGATATTTGAATTTGGAGTTTTGGATTTGTTTAGGGTTTAGGGGTTGGTTGCCAAATGAATTTGAGCACCTGAGAATGCTCAAGTTTTAT
>JACUUY010000202.1 GCA_014859085.1 Caldifarciminota bacterium | reverse complement strand
CCTAAACTCTAAATCCTAAACAAATTCAAAATCATAATGTCCAAAAAGAAAATCACCTGGACTTCTCAACGATTGAGCCGAATATCTTCATTAACTCCGTGGCTTCCTGGACCAGTAAGGTTCTCTCTTTATCGTCCTTGTCGCTTCCCAGTCGTGTCAGGAGCAGCCAGTATCGGCATTCTTTCGATTCCTTGCGGCAGATCTTGACGCGCATCAAGAAATCCTTCCTGCTCAGGGATTCATTTGCTTCGATGTAGTTGGCACCCACGGAACCAGCCGATCTGACCAATTGCCTTATGATCTCGCGGTTGGATATGCTTTCGGGTAGCGTACCCGCAAAATCGATAACGCGCCGGGCGAATTGGAATGTTCTGTCTTCCAGATCGAACTGCTTTGTTCTTTCGAATTTGGTCATTTGAAATTGTTTAGAATTTAGGATTTCGTGCTTATAATTTCCCTCTGGAGGATTACATACGGAATACGCCGAATTTATGCTCTGGTATCGGTGCGTTGAGCGAGGTCGAGATAGCCAGACCCAGCAACTGCCTGGTATCGAGCGGATCGACTATGCCGTCATCCCAGAGCCGGGCCGTTGAATAGTAGGCGCTCGACTCATATTCGTACTTCGCGAGTATCGGTTTTCTTATCTCCTCGATTTCCTCCTGCGTCGGCTTCTTGCCCTCTTTCATGAGTGATCTGACCCTTATGTCGGTCATCACTCCCGCGGACTGCTCGCCGCCCATGACACAGATCTTGGCGGTCGGCCACATCCAGAGCAGACGGGGATCGTAGGCCCGGCCGCACATGCCGTAGTTGCCCGCGCCGTAGGAGTTGCCGATAATGACCGTGAACTTCGGCACCTGCGCATTGGCCACGGCATGGATGAGTTTCGCGCCGTCCTTGGCGATCCCGCCGTGTTCATAGCGTTTGCCCACGATGAAACCGGTGATATTCTGCATGAAGATGATCGGGATCCGGCGCACCGCGCACATCGAGACGAAGTGCGCGCCCTTCTGCGACGATTCTGAGAACAGAACCCCGTTATTGGCCAGAATGCCGACCGGGTAGCCCATGATGCGCGCGAATCCGCACACGAGGGTCGCGCCGTACAACGCTTTGAATTCATGGAACTCGCTTGCGTCGACGAGCCGGGCGATGACCTCGCGGACGTCGAATGACTTCCGCAGGTCTGCCGGAATGATGCCGTAGAGTTCGGCCGGGTCATAGGCCGGTTCAACCGGTTGCGCGCGGTCGAGTGGATATTTGACCGCTCTGGAAAGATTCTCGATGATATTCCTCGTTATTTCTATCGCGTGCTCGTCGCCCGTTGCATAGTGATCGGCCACGCCCGAGATGCGGCAGTGAACATCGGCACCGCCCAACTCCTCTTCGCTCACGACTTCGCCGGTCGCGGCTTTAACCAGGGGCGGGCCGCCGATGTAGATCGTGCCGGCGCCCTTCACGATGACGACCTCATCGCTCATCGCCGGCTGGTACGCGCCGCCGGCCGTGCAGAAGCCGAGCACGACCGATATCTGCGGTATGTTGTCCGCGGACATGCGCGCCTGGTTGTAGAAGATCCGGCCGAAGTGATAGCGGTCCGGGAACGTGCCGACCTGCAGGGGAAGGAAGATCCCGCCGGAATCCACCAGGTAGATACAGGGCAGCCGGTTCTCTATGGCGATCTCCTGGGCGCGAATATGCTTCTTGATCGTCTCGGGAACATAGGTTCCGCCCTTTACGGTTGCGTCATGCGCCACGATCATCACTTCGCGGTTATGCACGATTCCGACCCCGGTAATGATGGCGGCCGAAGGATGCTCGTTGTCGTACATGTCCCACGCCGCAAGATGGCTCAACTCCAGAAACGGCGTATCCGGATCCAGGAGCTGCTCCAGCCGCTTGCGGACGAATTGCTTCCCTCTTTCCGCGTGTTTCTTGTGCAGGTACTCGGGGCCGCCCTTTCGCACCTCAGCCAGGTGCTGCTTCAGCAAAGTGACCGCCTGCTCCATGACCGCCTTGTTTTCCCTGAATTCGCTGCTGTTCGGATCTATCCTTGATTCTATTCGGTACATAATGCTCCCAATTCCGAAATCCATATATCGAAACCCGATAATTCACCAGCGCCTGATCTGCCCAAATTCGCTGGAATACCTGTTCCCGTTCTGCCGGAACGGGCTATGCCACGATCCGCAAGGGCCGGGTGTCCTTTGTTTATGATTTTGGACATTTGGTATTGTTTAGGATTTCGTATTTGGAATTTCGTGCTTATTCATGTT
Organism: Caldifarciminota bacterium; assembly: GCA_014859085.1. Classification (GTDB taxonomy): domain Bacteria; phylum Hydrothermota; class Tepidihabitantia; order SM23-42; family SM23-42; genus SM23-42. Next base: position 453 of record JACUUY010000202.1, on the reverse strand, counting down.
AGTACTGCCTTATAGCCATAGCAGATGATCCCCGTTTTGCCCTCGGTGTACAATTTTCGAAAGACGAATTTCACTTTCCTGCCGATCTGGAGGTCTTCCGGCTGGCAATCGACGACCTGCGTCGTGACCCGGACGCCATTATCCGACTCGACGATCGCCACGCTGTACGGCACCTGGGTCTCGAAATCTCTGGGCGCGACGCGGATCGTCGTGAAAGTCAGTATCTTGCCGAAATCCGACATTCTCTCGGTCTGGAATTCGCGGGCGCCGCAACCGCACACGGTGCGCGGCGGAAAATGCATGCGGCCGCACCCGCTGCACTTCGCGGCCTCGAGCCGGTACCTCTGCGGCATCTCCCGGCGGTAACGTGGTGACGGCATAGAACCTCCCCTTTTATAAATGCCTAAATCCGCCTGCGGCGGACCAAAATACCTAAATTCCTAAAAATCTTTC
>JACUUY010000047.1 GCA_014859085.1 Caldifarciminota bacterium | reverse complement strand
GATTATATTTAGATATTGTCATATGTCAAGCAAAATAATTTACTATATTGAGGGACTTCTATCTGGGATGGTCCGGGCACAGGACGCGGCCCGACTGCGGATCGTAGCCGTAGCGGTTCTGGGTGACGGGGCAGCGCAGGTCGGTTTCGACCAATCCCTCAAACATGTCCAGGCGCTCGGGAAACCTTCCGTATTGCACGCTGTAAAACTGCACCTGCATCTCTATTCTCCTGGCCTGGCCAAGACATTCCACGGTCCGGGCGCGTTCGATCGGACGACTGGCCCCGGCGGACACGCGACCAGACCTTCCTGACAGGTAGCCAATGACCGTGAACGCAATGAGGGCGATGACAAGCAACGCCAATAGCAGCGAGATCGCGGCGAACCCGGCGTTTCGGCCATCTTTCATGCCGAAATATAGCCGGCGGGACCGCAATGTCAACAAGCACGCAATGTGTCGCTTTACCTCTTGACTTTTCGCGTGAATTGGCTAATATTGTAGTCTATGATTAAAATCATAAGCAGTTTGATCAATAATTCGTGCAGGAGGTTAGATGGACCCAATTGCTGATATGTTGACGATAGTCAGGAACGGGTGTCGCGGGAAGAAACAGGAAGTCACCGTGCCATATTCCCGACTGAAGACCGAGATATTGCGGGTCATCCTGGAAGAGGGTTACATTAATAACTTTACGCTTGATGCTAAGAAAAGAAAGATAACGATCATGTTGAAATATGGAAAGAACGGCGAATCCGTTATCCGGAACCTGGAAAGGATCTCCCGATGTTCCCGCCGCGTTTACGTGGCAAAGAATGAAACCCCGCGGGTTTTGGGCGGACTCGGTACGGCCATACTCACAACGTCCGCTGGGGTGCTCAGTGACCGGGAAGCACGGCGCAAAGGTGTGGGCGGAGAAATCATCGCCTACGTCTATTAACAGGAGGCATGGATGTCAAAGAATCGTTTTCGTCCGGTCGCGATCCCGAAAGAAGTACAGGTCACAACCACGAGGACAATTATCAAGGCCGCGGGACCGCTGGGCAAGCTCGAACAGAGGATCTGCCCGAAGACGCTGGTCGTGATCGAACAGGACAAGTTGCTCGTGCAGGCGATCGATAATACGAAACAGGCGGCGGCGGAACAGGGAACAATGAGAAAGCTGGCCATGAATCTGATCGAAGGTGTGCTCAAGGGCTTTGAAAAAACACTGGTCATCGAAGGAACGGGCTACCGCGCGCAAATGAGCGGTGCCGGGCTGCAGCTCTTTCTCGGCTACGTGAAACCGCGGACCGTCGCCCTGCCCGCCGGTGTGAAATGCGAACTCAAGGTCGTGAAGAGTGCCGAGAAAGGAGACCTGACATATATCACGCTCAAGGGGATCGACAAACAGCAGATCGGTGATATCGCCGCGTTGATAAAGAAGACACGAAAGCCGGACCCCTACCGGCATAAGGGCGTCCGTTATGCAGATGAAGTACTGAGAAAGAAGATCGGCAAGCGTGCGGTGGTCCAGGCATAAGGAGGCATGATTGGCACTGAGCGGAAGACACAAACGACACCGGAGCATACGAAAGAAGCTGATCGGCACTAGTGACCGCCCGAGATTGTGTGTTTTTCGAAGCAACAAATATATCTATGCTCAGGTAATTGATGACACGAAACATAAGGTGCTTTTCGGTTACGCGTCATCCAAAGTGAAAGACATCAAGAGCAAGAAGAAAATGGAAATTGCGGCCGAGGTCGGCAAGACGATCGGTAAGCTCGCGCTGGATAAAGGTGTGAAGCGCGTGGCATTCGATCGCGCCGGATACAAGTATCATGGACGCGTCAAGGCGCTGGCCGATGGTGCCCGTGCTGCAGGACTGGAGTTTTAGAAGGAGGTTTGGTGTTAGACTCTACACTTTTCGTCGAGAAACTTATTGAATTGAAGAGAGTCTCAAAGGTGGTAAAAGGAGGAAAGCGATTAAAACTTTACGCCTGCGTCGTTGTCGGTGACGGAACGGGAAATGTCGGCATCGGCCACGCTAAGTCCTCCGAGGTGGCGCCGGCGATCAGAAAGGCGACCGAGAGCGCCAAGAAACAGATGATGAAGGTAGATGTCGCAGAAGGAACGATCCTGCATCCGGTGATCGGCAAATTCTGTGCCTGCAAGGTCGTGCTGAAGCCGGCACTCACCGGTACGGGTATAGTCGCCTCCAACGCGGTCCGCGCGGTCTGCGAGGCAGCCGGCATCAAGAACATCCTGACCAAGTCATTGGGTTCCCATAACCCGACGAATCTCGCGCGCGCCACGATAAACGGGCTGAAATCGATCCGCTCTGTTGCCGAAGTCGCCGAGATGCGCAACAAGCCGGTTGAATATTTCATAAGGAAAAAACATGAAGAAATCAAAGAGACTGAAGGTCACGCTGAAGAAAAGTCTGATTGACAGGCAAAAAAAACACAAATTGACGCTCAAGGCACTGGGACTGGAACGTATCGGCAAAACCAGGATCTTTCCGGACAATGAAGCCGTACGGGGCATGATCGGTCAAGTGTCCTATATGCTTGAAGTCGAGGAAATAGACAATGAAACTGAATGAAATAAGACCGGCCAGGGGTGCAACCAAGAAACCGAAACGCGTCGGACGCGGGCCTGGTTCCGGGCACGGCAAGACCTCGACCCGCGGCCACAAGGGACACCAGCAGCGGTCCGGCTACCGCAGGAAACTCGGATTCGAAGGCGGGCAGATGCCGCTGGTGAGGAGGATCCCCAAGCGCGGGTTCACGAATGTACTAAAGGTCGTCTATGAGATCGTAAAGGTGGAAGCGCTGGGCACATTTGCCCCGGATACCGAAGTCACACCTGAGTTGCTGAAGCAAAAAGGAATGATCAAAGGGAAGAACAGAGTGAAGATCCTCGGCAACGGCGAACTGTCGGTCCCCCTGACCGTGAAGGCACACAAATTTTCAAAATCGGCACGCGAAAAGATCATACAGGCCAAAGGCAAGATCGAGCAGATCATATGATATCAACATTCGGCAATATTTTCAAAGTACCGGAACTAAAGAAGAAGCTCCTGTTCACGCTGTTCGCGGTTGCTGTATACCGGCTTGGCGCTCACATGCCCCTTCCCGGAATCAACGCCCAGGCACTGGGCATGTTGATGCAGCAACTGAAGCAGCAGGGGTCGATATTCGGCATGTACGACATATTCGTAGGTGGCGCGCTGTCGCGCGCGGCGATCCTCTTCCTCGGCGTAATGCCCTATATCTCGGCTTCGATCATCTTCCAGCTGCTTGGTTCGGTCTTCCCGCAGATCGAAAGACTCCAGCGCGATCAGGCAGGAAGACGGAAGATCACGCAATACACGAGATATCTCACGGTCGGTCTCGCCGCGTTCCAGGCGATCAGCATCTCGATATTCCTGGAGAGTCAGAAATTCACGGGCTCGACCGGTGTCATACCCATCGTGTTCGCTCCCGGCTGGGCGTTCCGGCTCACGGCTATGCTGACCTTGACGTGCGGAGCGATATTCGCGATGTGGATCGGTGAACAGATCACCGAGAAGGGCATTGGCAACGGTATCTCTTTCCTTATCTTCATCGGCTGTCTCGAAGAATACCCGAGTTACTTCCTGCGCACGGTCCAGCTCGTTATGACCCAGGGCCTTTCGGTCATAAACCTGATCCTCGTGATCATGATCATGGTCCTCATCGTCGCCGCAGTGGTCATAATGACGCAGGCGGCGCGGCGCATCCCGGTGCAATACCCCAAGCGCATCGTCGGCCGCAAGATGTACGGGGGGCAATCGACCTTCTTGCCGCTGCGTGTCAACACGGCGGGCGTGATACCGATCATCTTTGCGCAGGCCCTCGTCGTGTTCCCGGGCACGGTCTCTGCCTATATCCCGGCCCTGCAGGGGATCACGGAAGCGTTCAGGCCCGGGTATTTTCTCTATGACATCGTTTTCTTCTCATTCATCGTGTTTTTCACGTATTTCTACACATCGGTCGTTTTCAATCCAGTCGAACTGGCGGACAACATGAAAAGGTACGGCGGCTTCATTCCGGGAATAAGACCGGGGCCGCGAACCGCGGAATACGTGGATAATGTGCTGTCGAAGATCACGTTACCGGGCGCGCTGTTCTTGGGCAGTATTGCGCTAATTCCATGGTACCTGATAAACTTCCTGAACGTGCCGTTCTACTTCGGCGGCACGACACTGCTGATCATCGTCGGTGTCGCCCTCGATACGCTGCAGCAGATCGAGTCGCAACTCATGATGTATCACTATGAAGGTTTCATGAAACGTGGGAAGATACGAGGCCGTCGATGAACATCATCCTCTTCGGACCGCCTGGCGTCGGCAAAGGAACGCAAGCGCAATTGCTGGCCGAGAAGTACGATCTCGTGAGATTTTCCTCCGGGGATCTATTGCGCGAAGAGATATCATTGAGCACACTGATCGGCCGGAAGGTTGAACAATTCCTCAGGAAGGGGCATCTGGTCCCGGACGATATCATGTACGAGATCATCGGCAATTTCCTGCTCGAAAACCGCGATCGCGGCATCCTCTTTGACGGTTTTCCGAGAAACATCAATCAAGCGCGCAGCCTGGAGACGAACACTGCGCAGATAGGCAAGGCGATCGACATCGCGTTTGAAATGCGCCTGGACGAGGCAGAAATAATCAAACGTCTGGTGAACCGGCGGTATTGCCCCAAATGCGGGCGTATTTATAACTGCACAACCGACCCGCCAAAGGAAGAAAATCTCTGCGACAACGATCGGACAGCGCTCGTAACGAGGGACGACGACACGGTAGATATCATCCGCCGGAGACTCAAGATCTACGAAGATGAGACACGCCCCATGGTCGATTACTACAAATCGCTCGGCATCTACTGCCGGATCGACGCGCGCGGGAACCGGGAGGAAGTATTACGGCAAATATCAGACGTGGTCAATGACTACCTCAATAGCAAATGCAGAAGCAATTGAACGCATCAAGGTTGCGGGCCGCATCATTCGCGAAATATTCGACTGCATCGAAAAAATGGACCTCAAACGAATGAAAACACTCGACTTGAACGACCGCATCGATACGCTGATCCGGGAACGAAACGGACTGCCTGCCTTTCTACATTATCGGGGGTTTCCCAAGAGCTGCTGCATATCGTTGAATAACGAGGTGGTGCACGGCATCCCGGACGACCGGCGGATCGAAAGCGGCGATATCGTGAAGATCGACATTGGTGTCAATTACATGGGGTATATTGCCGATGCGGCCCGGACGTTTCCAAGCGGGCCGGTCGCGCCCGAGGTCCAGCAATTGCTGGATGTGACCCACCAGGCGCTGATGGACGGCATATGTGCCGCGCATGCTGGGAATAAGGTATCCGACATCTCACGCGCCATACAGACGGTGGTTGAAGCCAGCGGTTTCAGCGTGGTGCGTGAACTGACCGGCCATGGCGTGGGCCGGCATCTGCACGAGGAACCGGTAATCCCGAATTTCGTTGACGGTGCGCCTGAATATATGATAAAAGCCGGCATGGCGCTGGCGATCGAACCCATGGTGAACATGGGTACGCATGAGGTGGTCACCGGGCCGAATCACTGGACAATACTGACGCGCGATGATTCGCTCTCGTGTCATTGCGAAGACACTGTGTTGGTCCTTGAGCATGGGAACCTTAACCTGACCAGGGTTGTGGAGAATTAAGAGATGGCGCGCAAAGACCTGATCCAGACCGAAGGAACGATCCTTGAAACGCTGCCCAACGCCATGTTCCGTGTCGAACTGGACAACGGGCACAAGGTTCTCGCCCATGTTTCCGGGAAGATGAGAATGAGCTACATCAAGATCCTGCCTGGCGACCGCGTTCTGCTCGAGATCACCCCGTACGACCTATCGCGGGGCAGAATCGTTTGGCGCTACAAGTAGCGTGCCAAAGGAAAAGGAAAGGGTTGAATTCAGATCCAGGATGTTTATAATGAAAGTTCACTGGAGGCAACTTGAGAGTTAAAGCGTCAATCAAGAAGAGATGTGCCGCATGTCGGATTATTAAGAGAAAAGGCGTTGTTATGATAATTTGCAAGAATCCTAGACATAAGCAGCGTCAGGGATGATCGCAGATGCAGGAGAATTGGATTTAAGGGAGGTATATGGCAAGAATTGCTGGTGTTGATCTGCCGCCAAACAAGAAAGTGGAATATGGGCTGACCGCGATCTTCGGGATCGGTTTACCTACCGCTAAAAAGATCGTCGCCCATATCGGTATCGACCAGTCAAAACATATCAAAGATCTGACCGACGATGAGGTGACAAAAATAAGAAAACTGCTCGAGGCTGAATACCGCGTCGAAGGAGCGCTGCGGGCCGAAATAGCGGCTGACATAAAGCGGCTCATCGATATCGGCTGTTACCGGGGAACGAGGCACAAAGTAGGATTACCAGCGCGAGGACAGCGCACGCGAACGAATGCCCGCACACGGAAAGGACGAAAGAAGACCGTGTCGGTCTATCGGGGCCCGAGAGGAGAACGAAAGTGAAGAAACCGATCAGAACACCAAGACGGAAAAAAGGCATCCGTGTCGAACCGACCGGCATTGCCAGCATCTACGCAACCTTCAACAACACGATCGTATCAATTGCTGACACGAAAGGCAATGTTCTGTGTTGGTCCTCGGCCGGCCGGATCGGATTCAAGGGTACAAAGAAGGGCACTGCCTATGCGGCGGCAAAATGCGCGGACGCGGCAGCTCGAGAGGCTCAGACATTAGGGGTGAGGAAGATCGAGGTGCGGATCAAAGGTCCCGGACCGGGACGGGAAGCGGCGATCAGGACCCTCCAGACCGTGGGGCTGACGATCACCGCCATCAAAGACATCACGCCGCTGCCCCATAACGGCTGCAAACCCCCGCGTAAGAGGAGGGTCTGATGGCGCGTTATGTTGGACCGAAATGCAAAATATGCCGGCGCGAGACCGAAAAGTTGTTCTTGCGGGGCAGCCGGTGCTACACCGATAAGTGCGCTTTTACCAGAAGGGGCTATCCCCCGGGTACGCATGGCCGGGTCGGCAGAAGAAAACTTACATCCTATGCCACCCAGCTGCGCGAGAAACAAAAGGTCAAGGCAATCTATGGGATACTCGAACAGCAGTTCCGCATAACCTATGCCTTGGCCACCAGAATGCCCGGCAACACCGGAGAAAATCTTCTGGTGCTGCTCGAGAGGCGCCTTGATAGCGTGATCTACCAGTTGGGCATGGCGTCATCGCGCACCCAGGCGCGGCAGCTCGTGAGGCACGGCCACATATTGGTCAATGGCAAGAAGGTCAACATCCCGTCCTGTCTCGTGAAAATCGGGCAGGAAATAAAATTGATCGAGAAACAGAAGAAGAACCCGGCGGTTCTGAGAGCACTTGAGGAGAGAGACCTGGAACGAATAACCGGCTGGCTCAAACTTGACCGGGAATCGATCTCTGGCTCGGTGCTCAGATATCCGAAACGGGATGACATCACGATGCCCATACAAGAAAGTCTGATCGTTGAGTTCTATTCGAAGTAAAGGATAACCATGAAACTAAAACCACTCGTCATGCCAGGAAGTGTTGAGATCGACAAAGAAACGACCAGTGATACTTTTGGTCGATTCATCCTTTCACCTCTCGAACGTGGATTCGGTATGACCCTGGGCAATTCGCTGCGCAGAATACTCCTGTCTTCCATCCAGGGTGCGGCGATCACCCGGATCAGGATCGGCGACATATTGCAGGAGTTTTCCTCGATACCTGGCGTCTATGAAGATGTGGTCCAGATCATTATGAACCTCAAGAAAGTCAGAGTGAAACTGCTGTCTGATGAATCGAGCACCCTCCATCTGAAAGTTAAAGCGAAAAAGGAATACCTTGCCGAGCACATTGAGAAGAATCCCAATGTTGTCATCGCCAATCCAGATCAGAAAATACTGACCGTGACCGACAGCAAGGTCAACCTCGAACTGGAAATGTACGTTGAGGCGGGCCGGGGCTATATGCCCTCGGAAATGCTCAAGCACAGCGCTGTGCCGGTTGGAACCATTTTCCTCGATGCGATATACACGCCGGTCCTTGCCGTCAATTTCGATGTCAAAGCCACAAGGGTCGGCACCAGGACTGACTACGACCAGCTCGTGCTCGATGTGAAGACCGACGGTACGATCACGCCCCATGAGGCATTGGTCGAGGCCGCCGGGCTGCTCCGTCACCACCTGTCTTTCTTCACCAACCTCGGTGTGGAACCACAGTTCTCCTCCAAGGAACAGCTTGACGCTGAACACCGAAGGATTAGGGAGATCCTCAAACGAAGCATTGATGAGCTCGAAATATCGGTAAGGGCCTCTAATTGCCTCAAGGACAAGAACATCAAAACGATCGGTGAACTCGTTAAGAAAAGCAGCAAAGAGCTGCTCAGTTATGAGAATTTTGGCCGGAAATCCCTAAAGGAACTGGAGAAGAACCTCGCGAAAGAGGGATTGCGTTTGGAAATGGACGTCAACAAGTACCTGAAAGAGGACATCTAATACCATGAGACACGGTAGTCGTGTGAAAAAACTCGGCAGAACAAAGGAGCACCGCCGTGCGCTCCTGAACAACCTCTGTCGCTCGCTGTTCATCTGCGAGAAGATCAAGACAACGCTGCCCAAGGCAAAAGCGGCGCGACAGGTTGCTGAAAGGCTCATTGAATTCGCCAAGAAGAATGACCTCGCGGCAAAAAGGCATATCTATCGCTTCCTGCCTGACCATAAGCTGGTAAAGATCGTCTGCGATGAGATCGGACCAAGGTTCGCGGGGCGGGCCGGCGGCTACACTCGGATCGTGCGCCTGGGACCGCGGCTTGGAGACGGTGCCGAAATGGTAATACTGGAATTGGTCGAACAGGCCGATGCGCCGATAATCACACAGCGAAGGAAATTGATCGAGAGGCGGCGGTTGGTTGAGTCCAAGAAAGAGAAGAAACCGCGAGAGAAAGCCAAAGAAAAGAAATCTAAAAGCAAAGACCGGAAAGAAGAACAAGTAGCAAAGAAGAAGGCACCGAAGACCAGAAACCTGAAAGAGAAGAAAGCCAAATAGTGGTCCGGTGCTGTTGCCGAGAGCGCATAAGCACGACCTCTTATCCGTCCCCGTTTCCATGTCGGTTTCCGCTTGCGGTCAGCAATAACCTCGGTCAGCTATGACAAGAAGTGGCATTATTCTGTGCGTGGCGTTCGCTCTGCTGTTCGCCGCGGCCTGCATCACCAGGAGAGCGACCGAAACGGCGGCGCCCGAGTTCACCAGGGAGAAGATAACCGATGGCTTCCGGCGTGGCTTGTGGGTTCGTGCCGTATCGGTGGCGGTTCCTGACTCGATCCCCCGTATCATTCAATTGGCCGACGCCCTGGACATTACCGACATATTCGTGCAGGTTGTCGTCGGCGGCTATGCATACTACAATTCGGAATTGCTGCCCCGCAGTCAGTACCTCTCAAGCGTCTCCGACCCCGGCTACGATCCGCTGGCTTCTATTGTGAAAGCATTCGCCGCAACACCGACACGCGTCCACGCCTGGATCAATGCGCTCTTGTACTGGTCGCTGCCCGGACCGCCGGATTCGGTGACGCACGTCTTCTACACGCGTCCGGAGTGGTTTATTCGTGACGTAAATCGGCGTTCAATGATCGACTACTCATATTCAATGTGGAAGAATTGCCGCCTCGAAGGTCTCTACCTCGACCCCGAGAATCCCGAAGTCGTGGATTTTCTTCAGCGTATTTGCGCTGAAATTGTATCACGGTATCCGGTCGACGGCATCCATTTGGATTTCATCCGGTACCCCGGCATTCTCTGGGGGTTACCCGAGAATGACGAAGCCGCAGTCCTTGCCGGTATTGATGGTTCAGAGATCCAGTGGTGCAACCCGATCCGGTACGGATGCTGGGATTATTACATGCGATGGCAGGCGTGGCATGCCTGGCAAATGACCCGAATCCGCCGGCATTCGATCGCCCACCTTGTCTTGCAGGTCCGCAACACCGCCAAGACGTACGGTTTGAGCCGAGACCTGCAATTGTCAGCCGCGGTTTTTGCCGATCCCGGACTGTGTTGCTACTCGTATTCTCAAGCTTGGATTGAATGGCCGCAAGATGTCTTTCTGCCGGTCGTGATGGCATATACCCCCAGCATGGCGAAGTTCCGGGATTATTTGAACTATGTTGCGCTCAATCGCACCGCCGCGTTGATGGGGATCGGGTTCTTGTGGCCCGGCATGGTTGCGACCGCGCGATATCAAGAGAATGCCACACGCGAAGCAGGCGTTTCCGGTGTCTGTTATTTCGATTTCACCGCCCTCGACACAATACAGGATCTATCCATGCTGGGACCTGACCCTGTCCTGGACAGTAAAGCGGAGTCTGACCATCCGGCATACGAACCCGTGAACGACGCATTCGCCGACCGGCCGCCCGCGCAACATGTCCGGGAGGGCCGGGTTCAGACGCCGCAGGTCGCCGGTCTCGAATTCGCCGCGTTCCTGCTCTCGCTCTCGGTGGATCCGGGCCGCGACCTGGCGCGGATGGGGCTCACTCGCGACGAATTCGTGGACCTTGTGACGCAGGATGTTGCTGCATTCGCTCACCTCGATCAACGCGTGTTCCCGCTCGGCGATGAGCTGCTCGAGCCGCCGCAACGGCGCATCCGTTTTGCCTTCATTGATTGGAACGAAGGGGATTCGCTTGGAGTGCTCGAAAAGGCAGGCATGACCACCGATCTCAATAACGACCGGCTCTTGTATCCAGCTGCCGGCGACCCTTTGATCAAAGCAGCCTTTGCGGCCCAGCCGCACAGCCGCCACTTGCTGCCGACGCCGGCCGGGGTGTATGTTTTCGTGGTCGACACGATTTATGAAAGAAGAAGATCAGTACTGAGGACCGACCTGCCTCTCACCGATCTGCCCGTCTACTTGAACTGGACAATGAAAGTCAGGGCACACGAGATCATAGATGTCAGAGATTGATTTGTGCGGCCCAAAGACTATAATATCATAATCATAATCGCAGATAGGAGATGAAATGGTTGAAAAACTCTGGTCTATTTTGAATAAGGTAACGGCAGAATATGCCGATATCCGTCACGAAACGAAGAATGAAACAAGGATCGCCCTCAACGGCAAGGAATTGACCGAGCTTGGCAGCAATGCGACGGACGGATATGTGCTGCGCGTTCTGCACAAAGGAGGGTTCTCGTCGGTTGCTTTCACGACTTACGATGATCATGAAAAAGCGATCGCCACGGCGACCGAGAATGCCCATCTCATGTCCCGATTCACGACCCAGCCGGTCGTTTTCGCTACGACCCAGGTCGTCAAAGACCACTATGTTCCTCTATTGGACGAGGATCCACGCAAGGTCACGATGGACGAAAAGCTGCAGCTCACGAGGAAATACAACGCGATAGCATTGGATCACGACAAGATAGCCACGACCAACATTGCTTACGTGGAAACCACCCGGGAGAAGAATTTCGTCAGCACCGAAGGCAGCGAGATCCACGAAGAATTGATGACGGCGCGTATCAGCGGTCTGATCACGAGCCGGGAGGGGAATCTCATCCAGAATATCAGGGTGGCGGCCGGTGGCAGCCATGGTTTCGCGATATTGCGCGACCGCGAAGACGACTTTGAGCGAAAGATGCGTATCGCCGTCGAACTCCTCACGGCGCAGCCGATCAAAGGTGGACGCTCCAACGTTATCGTGAACCAGAGCATGGGCGGCGTCTTCACCCACGAGGCATTCGGTCACTTCTCTGAAGCCGATATCATCGAGAATAACCGCTCAATGCGGCAGAAAATGCAGATCGGTGCAATGCTCGGCAGTGAAATCGTGAGCATAACCGATGACCCGACCTTGCCCAACCAACTCGGGCACTACCGGTACGATGATGAAGGCGTTGCGGCCTGCCGGAGCTCGCTTCTCAAAGACGGCATGCTCGTCGGCCGGCTGCACTCGCGAAGGACCGCGGCCGCGTTCCAGGAACCGGTCAATGGACATTGCGTGGCCGAAGATTACCGTTATGGACCGATCATCAGAATGGGCACGATATTCATCGAACCAGGCAAGGATACATTCGACGGACTTCTTGATCGGTTGGGCGACGGGTTCTATATCCTCGATGCGAAAGGCGGCCAGACAAGCGGCGAAAATTTCACGTTTGGCGCCCAGTACGGCTATGAAGTCAAGAACGGCAAGGTGGGAGCGATGGTGCGCGACATCAACATATCAGGCAACCTGTACAATACGCTGAAGAACATAGTTGCCGTCGGCGACGATCTGCGGCTCGGTCAAGTCGGCGGGTGCGGCAAGGGTCAGATGAATATCCGTTCGTGCCACGGCTCCCCGCATCTCATCATCAGCAATCTAGTAATCGGAGGAGTCTAAAATGGAAAATTTGATGGCGTTCGCCAAGAAAGAAAGTGATCAGGTTGAGTTGTATTCCCTGGAGCAGACGGCGAACCGGATCGAATTCGAGGCTGCAAAGCTGAATGATATCCAGAGCACGATCGAATCGGGCGTCACGATGAGGCTGATCAAAGACCACAAACTGGGGTTCGCGTACACCAGAAATCTGCAGGATGGAGAGTCGCTCGTGCGGAATGCGCTCGCCTCGCTCAAGGGCGGCGTCGAGGCGAGGTTCGATTTCCCCGCTTCCGTGAACCCGCCGGGTATCCGTGCTTATGACGAGCGGATCAAAGAGGCACGCAATACCGTGATCGTGGACGAGTGCCGCCGCATCTATTCGCGGCTCGAAGGAAAGACCAAAGGACAGATTGATGTCACCGCCCTTACCGGGGCCAACCGGATCGGCATCATGAACAGCGCGGGAGCGGATCTGTCAGCGATGAACTCTTACTATTCGATCACGGTCAATATCCTGTATCCGGGGACGGCAACGGGCATACACCGGACACTGGTCTCCAAGGCATTCCAGAGCGTCGATGACGGTTTCCTCGAAGGCATTGTCGAACTCTACAATTCGGGGGCAAAAGAACTGAACGTCAGGGGCGGAAAAATGCCGGCGGTGTTCATGCCCGAATCCATGTATGCACTGATCTGGCGCTTGCAGAGCGCGACGAGCGGCGAATCCCTCTACCACAAACAATCACCCCTTGCCGGACGTCTCGGCGAGACGATATTCGAGGAGAAATTGACGATCGTCAATGATCCCCTCGATGATACGAAACCCGGCGCCCGGATCTTCGATGATGAAGGCGTGACGTGCACGAAATTCCCCATAATCGACCGGGGGGTGCTCAAGAATTTCTATTATGATCTCTGCTACGCATCAAAAATGGGCACGGCGCCTACCGGGCATGGCTTCAAAACATCCCGCTGGTCAGGCGAGACGATATCAATGCGGCCCTCATGCGCGCTCGAACATCTTACGATCGAGCCGGGTGACACCGAATTCTGGCAGCTGGTGAGAAGCGTTGAGCGGGGGATAATCGTGTGCGGCACGCTGGGCGCCCACAGCGGCAACATCCCGAACGGCGATTTCTCGATCGGACTTTCTCCGGGGTTGTTTGTCGAAAAGGGCGCGATCGTCGGCCGGATAAAAGACGCCATGATCGCCGGGAATATCTACGAAGTGCTGAAACGGGTACGCGGCATCGAGAACAGGGTGCACCCCGCATACACGGGCTACTACCCGGCGGTTCTGTTCGATGACATCAGTGTCGCAACGGAGAACTGAGTGTCTCAAGCTCTGATTCATGGACACTGGTCATCAAACCGGACGCCGTGCGGATGATGCGCATACGCTCTTATATCACGTAGGGAGGTGGACCAATGCCAGGTGATCTCTGGTGGATATGGCTCGTTCTTGCCGCAGTATTTCTGGTCGCTGAGATCTTCACTGCGGGGTTTTTCATCTTCTGGTTCGGTATCGGAGCAGCCGCCGCTGGTCTGCTGGCACTGCTCGGCCTGAACATCGTGTGGCAATGGTTTGTGTTTGTCGTCATCTCGGGTTCCCTGTTCATTGTTTCGAGGCGGTTTGCCGAGCGTTTCACGAAAAAGCAACCGCCCGGGATCGGCGCCGACCGGTTCATCGGCAAAATAGGTGTTGTCCTGGAGGATATTAACAATGTCAAGAACACCGGCCGCGTGCGGATCGACAAGGACGAGTGGCGCGCCGACAGCGAAACCGACGACACAATTGCAGCAGGAACCAGGGTTGTTGTGACCAGATTGGACGGTACTCATGTCATAGTGAAAATCAGTGAAGGAGGTAAATAATGATCATTGTTCTGGTTATTGCAGCGTTTGTTCTGCTGATAATCGCCTCGAGCGCCATCAAGATCATCAGACCGTGGCAGAAGGGTCTGATCGAACGTCTGGGCAGATACCAGCGCACGGCCGACAGCGGGCTCACCATTGTCATCCCCTTCTGGGAACGGATGACAAAGGTCGACATGCGCGAGCAGGTGGTCGATGTACCGCCGCAGGCTGTGATCACCAAGGATAATGTGGTCGTTGAAGTCGATGCGGTTGTCTACTACGAAGTGACGGATCCGATAAAGGTTACCTACAACGTCGCCGATTTCTACACGGCGGCGACGAAACTCGCGCAGACCAACCTCAGAAATCTCGTCGGCGATCTGGCACTCGACGAATCTCTGACCTCGCGCGAGGTGATAAATACAAAACTGCGGCAGATCCTGGACGATGCAACCGATAAATGGGGCACGAGAGTCACGCGCGTCGAACTCCAGCGCATCGAACCGCCCCGGGATGTAACCGAAGCAATGCATCGGCAGATGAAGGCCGAGCGCGATCGGCGCGCCATGATCCTGGAAGCCGAGGGGCACAAGCAATCGGCGATCCTGAAAGCCGAAGGACAGGCCGAAGCAATAAAGAAAGTCGCCGACGCGAGCAAGTACGAGAAACTGACCGTTGCCAAGGGTGAAGCCGAGGCGATCAACACTGTATACAAAGCGATCCATGACGGCAACCCGACAAACGACCTGATCGCAATAAAATACCTTGAAGCGCTGCAGGGCATCGCCGCCGGTCAAGCGACGAAGATATTCCTGCCTTATGAGGCTTCGGGCGTCCTGGGCAGCGTTGCCGGTATTGCGGAACTGCTCAAAGAGAAAATTGAGGTGCCGAAGACACCGGCGAAAAAAACTGAACAACCGGGTAGGTAAATAGACGGCATGCCGTCGATACCCTTCATCGGCGAAACGCTGTCCCTGGTTACCGCGGCCATCTGGGCGCTTGCCGTCACGCTATTCAGGAAAAGCGGCGAGACGGTCCACCCGCTGGCCCTCAATGCTTTCAAGAATCTCTTGGCGATCGTTTTACTCGTGCCGACGATCTGGGTTGCCGGTCAGGCGCTGTGGCTTCCCACTCCAGCCCGGGCATATCTGCTGTTATTTCTCAGCGGCATCGTCGGCATCGGCCTTGGCGATACGCTGTTTTTTCAGAGTCTCAACCGGCTCGGCGCCGGACTGACCGGCATCGTCGTCTGCCTGTATAGCCCGTTCATAATCACGCTCTCGTACATCTTCCTCGACGAGCAGCTATCCGGGATCCAGCTGGCCGGCGCACTACTGATCCTTGTCGCGGTCCTGCTCACCTCGCTGCACCGGCGATCAGACAGCACCGTATCACCCAGGATATTGCCGGGCATCATTTACGGTGTGGCCGCATCGGCGGCAATGGCCGCCGGCGTGGTGATCATGAAACCGCTGCTTGGCACGCATCCTGTAATATGGGTGGCGCTGATCCGTCTCGCGGGCGGCATGACGATGCTGGCGGTCATCTTGCTCTTTCACCCGGCGCGGAGCACGATACTTATCTCATCGATCAGTACCAAGAACTGGCACTACACCCTGGGCGGCTCCCTGCTGGGTGCATACGTTTCCATGATCATGTGGATCGCCGGGATGAAGTACACCCAGGCGTCGACCGCGTCGGCGCTCAATCAAACGAACACGATATTCATCTTCATTTTCGCCGGGCTGATCCTGAAGGAACCAATAACTGCCCGCCGGGCGATTGGCGTCTGTCTGGCCTTCATCGGCGCAGCGCTCGTATCTTTTTGCAGGTGATAACCGTCAACTGACCGGACGCAAGTCAGTCGAATAATGCTTCAACGAATTCCCTGGGCTCGAACTCAACGATGTCCGCTATGCTTTCACCGACCCCCAGGTAGAGCACGGGTAACCTTAGTTCGTTGCTAATGGGGATGATCGCGCCGCCCTTGGCCGTGCCATCCATCTTGGTAAGCACCAGACCATTGACGGCGATCGCTTCGGTGAAGACCCTGGCCTGCTGAATGGAATTCTGTCCGAGGCTTGCGTCGATCGTCAGTATGTTCAGGTCGGGACCGGCAGGTCGGAATTTCTTGATCACGCGCACGATCTTCCTCAATTCTTCCATTAGGTCCGATCGCGTGTGCAACCTCCCCGCCGTGTCAATGACAACATAGCCGATGTCCTTGACGAGCGCTTTGGAAAGCGCATCGTGAACAACGGCGGCGGCATCCTGTCCCCTCTGTGACCCGACCGTCTCAACGCCGACCCTTTTCGCCCATGTTTCCAATTGTTCGTGCGCGGCATCGCGGTACGTATCGCCACTGACCAGAAGCACAGAATCATTTCGGTGGTACAGGTTGGCCAGTTTC
>JACUUY010000201.1 GCA_014859085.1 Caldifarciminota bacterium | reverse complement strand
CAAGTACGTAATTGAGCATCTTCCACAACGCTTTTCCAAGGCAATACTCCCGACCGTCCTTAATCACAAGATCCAGTAGTCGTGTGACTGTATGCGATGAATTTTCAAAGTCACCCAACTCGAAGTACAGCGAACTCGCTTTTTCAAAATATTGAATGCGCAATGAGATATCAGGTTTTTCGGCATCTATGAAGGGTAATGATTTGACTAGAATGCTGCGGCATTTATTCGGATCGTCGCGCACCGCTATCGCCGCGCGGCCGATCTCTAATAACGCATTCTGTACGCCCGCACATGCTCGTTCAGATGTTGACTGTGCATCAGTATATCTGTTTCTGCTCAGCAGTGCCATCGTTTTGCCATAGATTGCCCAGATGGATTCCGGGTCGACCGCCAATATGCGGTCATATCGACTGATAGATTCGTCAATCCTACCGAGAACGCCATTGATGATGGCGAAATTCGTCATGGCGGCGGTGTAAACCGATTTGTTGCCGATTTGTTGCGCAATTGTTGTCGCTTGCTCAAGCAACTGTTCTGCCTGGAGATAATCTCCGTGCTGAGACAGCAACTGCGCACTGTTGTTCAACGCTGCACAGAGAGCGTCAACTCTCTTGATGGCACGGAACTCCTCGACGGATGCCTGAAATTGCAGTTGGGCCTTGTTTGTGTTCATTGTCTGTCGATAAAAAAGGCCTGCCAGATTTCGAGCAAGCGGCAATTCTGATTTGAGTCTGTGTTGGCTACAATACTCAAGAAGCCGCTCAGCCTTTCCAGGGCCTTTCTTGAAATCATTCTTGTACCAATCCATACTAGCTAAGGCGTACATTGCCCTTGCTTGATAGACTACATTACACGATTGTCTCGTCGCGTCGAGGGCACAGTTGAGGATACGTTCTGCATCATCATATTGTGCCAGATTCATCTGTGCATAGCCTAATAACAGAGATATTTGAACGTGTTCGATGCTGTCTTCTGGCGTGTTAGCCAATGCGGTAGAATAGTGATTTACAGCTTTTTCGTACTCGCCTTTGGCGGCACTTACCTTCCCCAAGCCACAATGTACCTTCGCGGCAATCGTACTATCGGCGGTATCGAGGATAGTACGGTAAGTCTCCGTCGCTGTTTCATTGCGGCCAAGTTTCGCGTTTATTTCTCCGATTTTGAGGAGAATCTCTGGATATTTTTGCGGCTCCAATTCTTTTACACGGCCGGCCGCACGTTCGTAGTTGCGTAGCGCAGAGTCGTAGTCGTAGATCGCTTCGGCAGCGACGGCGGCACGCTGGTAATAGTCATAGGCTTTTGCCGCATCGCCGATCTGATCATTAAGTCGACCGAGCATATTGAAGTAGAAGGCATCGTCAGATGCGTTAGCCATAGTCGCCGTCACTAGCGCGCTGCATAAAGAACGGGTTTCTTCATCTGCAATCTTTCCAACAACATGGTCGGTGGTCAATTTATTCATCACCGATAGCATGCGTTGTCCGTTAATTGTATCCTCACGCACCAAGCCCAAGCTCTTCAAATGTTCAACTGAAATGTCAAAATTCCCATCCGTGATGTCGCGTATTATGGCTGGTTCAACTGGTTGATCTGCGAACGCAAGTACTTTCAGAATATGACACTCGTCTTGCACAAGTACATCAAGCCTTGTCGACACTAACTCCGCGATATTCCGCGGCAACGAGACCTCATCCAACTGTCGTGTTGCGACTTGCCACTGATTATTCCGGTAGCCTAATATCTCTTTGTCATACAATGTTTTCAATACCTCGACACTGAAAAGTGGATTTCCCCCAGTTTGCTTATGTAACCACTCTGCAAAGGTTTCCGGACCATTCGCTTCAATCATGCTGATGTCGGCAAATGTACTTTCGATCAACGATGCAATTTCATTCTTCGATAGAGGCTTCAACATGATATGCTCAAAACCAAGTGCTGTTATCTTATCACTCGGTTTGGCAGTACCAATAAGCAACACATTCGAGGCCGTGATGCCGTATCCAATGTATCGAAACAATGCCAGTTCATATTCTGTGACAGTATCGAGATCATCAATCAAAATGATAAGTTTATTCTTCTTTGCCGCCTTAATTAGCGACTGAGTAATTTCCTCGAAAATCTGATACTTGTCTTCTGCTTTGGAAATTTCCTTACTGCTCGTCTTCAGTCTTTTGCACAGTATTTCGAGCAGGCTCATTCCTTCAGTTGCCTGATAATGCACTACTTCGTTGCCATTCATCAAGCATTGGAATTTCAATTCCTGCAACAATCGGGTCTTTCCCAGACCAGTGTCGCCCAGGACAATCGCACATGGGCCTTTCTTCCGACAAATTTGATCGATAATGCCGTCAACCTCAACGTATCCCGTGCTTGGTAGCCGCACTTCGTAAGCGGACAATTCAATATCAGCTGACTGTGCGTATTTTGTCAGTGTCTGGTAGAGTTCAGGGATGGTCGGTCTGAGTGCCGGTTCTGCCGAGATCAAACGAGTTAGTACCTTGCCGATTTCGTCCGGAACCTCTGGCAAAGGTGTTGAGATTCGGTTCATCCGATCCCCGGATATGATTTCGCGCATGATTACGCCGAGTGAGTAAAGATCGCTCCGTTGGTTGTTCGCAATCCCCTTGAGGATTTCGGGGGCCATATATCCGAGTGTACCCGCGGCTTCGAATTCCTGGTCCGGCACTCCGGCAAAACCAAAATCGATTAACTTCACCTGTTCTTGGTGGGGGTCAAATAGTATGTGCTCGGGCTTCAGGTCGCAATGGACAAAACCCTTATTA
>JACUUY010000046.1 GCA_014859085.1 Caldifarciminota bacterium | reverse complement strand
CCCGGAGTCCTCGCAATGACAATTCAAGGTTCTGGAGAAAGTGAAGAGGACTCAGGCATCAAAGTACTTGACAAAAATCTAATAATATGTAAAATGGGATGAAATGGGGAGAAATGGGGAACATTAGATTCCGCGGATTCTTCACTCACAGCCTCGATGAACGGAAGAGGCTTGCGATCCCGAGTCAGTTCCGCAGCATGCTGGGCCGCGAATCAGAGGGACGCGTGATCCTGACGCCTGGATACGACCATGAGATAGCTGTCTATCCCCTGGCGGTCTGGGAAGAGATCGAGAATCGAGAACTGTTGTCTCTTTCCATGGATTATCTCAAGTCCCGCCGCTATCGACGCCACTTCACTTTCGGCATAAAGGAAGATCGGTTGGACGCTCAAGGGAGAATACTCATCCCCGATTTCCTTCTGAAGCACGCCCAGATCGCAAAAGAAGTCGTGATCATTGGCGAGATCAACTACATCGAACTGTGGTCTCCTGAGTACTATGACTCGTTCGCCACGGAGATTGAGAAATCCTATTTAGAGGACGCCGAGGGGATCGAGGGTTTGAGAAGGAGGAAAGATGAAGGTACAAGCAGTTGAGGCAGTCAGAGACAAGAAGGTTTCATTCTTCATGCCCAGCGGTGAGATCGATGAAAAAGGCTTCGAGAAGATCGAGCAGAAACTGAAGGAAATGATCGAAGCCGGTGATTTCAATATCATCGTCGATCTGTCCCGGGTCAGCCATCTGAACTACAAGGTCGTGGGTTCGCTCATCGACTACCAGCAGAGGTTCAAGAAATACGGCGGCGACATAAAGCTGGTCAATGTCTCTCCTTATCTATACGATATCTTAAGACTGTACGGATTCTATCCGTTTGAGATATATCCCTCACGCCGGGCCGCGCTCAAGAGTTTTGCCTGATCAATGATCCTTCAGCCGGCCTATCATCGACCTGTCCTTGTGGATGAGGTCATCCGGTGGATGGCGTTGCGGGATGGCGGAACTTACTGCGACTGCACCATGGGCGGCGCCGGGCATCTTACAGCCATGCTGAGAAGCAGTAACACGGCAAGGTTCATCGGCATCGATTGCGATCCCGACGCGGTCGCTTACAGCCGGCCGCAGGTCAAGAAATTCGCTGGCCGCTGTTCAATCTTTGAGGATAATTTTGTTAATCTAGATTTAATCCTTAACCGGCTGCACGTTCCGTGCCTCGATGGCATGCTCCTCGACCTGGGCATATCGTATCACCAGGTGACGACCCCGGCCCGGGGGTTCAGCTTCGAACGTGATGGCCCCCTGCTCATGCGCATGTCGCCCGGCTATACGCCGTTATCCGACCGGCTGCAGAGTGCATCCCTGCCAGAGGTCGTGCGCGTTCTGAAGGAATACGGTGATGTGCGGAACTACCGGCGGTTGGGACGGGCGATCATTGACTCGAGGACCGATTTGAAGACGACCGGGGATCTGAGGCGGCTCATCGAGAACCATGTGCCGCGCCGCTTTTTGAAAAAGAACCTGCACAAAGTGTTTCAGGCCTTGAGGATCTGGACGAATGATGAATTGACGAATCTGCGCCGGGGATTGGCAACGGCTTTCCGGCGCCTGTGCCGCGAAGGGCGCATGCTTGTCATATCGTATCATTCGGGCGAGGACCGCATCGTGAAACACTATTTCCGCGACCTGCGGGCAAAAGGCCAGCTCCGGTTACTGAGCAAGAAAGCGATCAAGCCGTCCGACGCAGAGGTCCTTGCGAACCCCAGCGCCCGGAGCGCGAAACTGAGGGTTGTTGAAAAATGCGCGTGCTGCTGATATTCACGGCGATCATCATTTATCTGTTCCTGCTCGTGTTCATCGAGAGCGAACTGGTGAAGATCGAGGGACGTAAGGAGGACCTCGCCAGCGCGGTTACTGAATTGGAGAATGAGAAGAAGCAGTTGGGATCGATACTGATCACGCACACGAATCTCGCAAGCATTGAGGCCGCGGCAAGAGAAATGGGTCTGGTTTTTCCGCAGAACGGGGATATCGTCGGAGTGGTAGAATGATCCGCACCAAGCTGCTGAATATTTTCCTCTTCTTCATCAGTATCATTTTCTTTTCTTACGTTTTCTATGTGCAATGTTTCAGACATGACTTCTACAACAGAAGGGCGAAGCAGCAGCACGAAAAGAAATTTATTCTGCTGGGCGCACGGGGGAACATCTACGACCGGAACGGCGTGCCGATCGCAACATCAGAGCAGTGTTTTTCCATATTCTGCACGCCGCGCTACACGGTCGACGCGGCAAGGCTTGCCGGTGAACTGTCAAGGATCTCGGGAAGATCAATGAGCCATATCAGGCAGTTGATCGACAAAGGCGAATTCTTCTGGGTCCAGATGAAGGTGAACCGGGAACTGCGCGACCGCTATCTCGCAATAAGTGATCCGAGTGTCGGTTACACCCACGACCTGAGCCGCCGGTACAACATGCCGGAGATATTCGCGAGCGTGGTCGGAAAGTGCGGTATAGACAACCGCGGCATTGAAGGTCTGGAGTTCCAGTTCGATGACATTCTGAGCGGCGAGGCGGGGTTCTCGGTTTATCAGAAGGATCCAGCCGGGGGGATCTTTCCCTACCACAACTATCCGGAGAAGAAACCGCAGCCGGGGCGCGACATATATTTGACCATCGACCTGCAGCTTCAGGCGATCCTCTATGACAAACTTAAGGAGTGTCTTGGGAAGGAGGACGCGCATGCCGCGGCCGGGTTGATCATCGAGCCGAAGACGGGCGAGATCCTGGCCATGGTCAATATCGGCCGCAGCGGTGATAACCGGAACCATGCAGTCTGTGATGAGTTCGAACCCGGCTCGACGTTCAAGTTGGTGCCGGTTACATTCGCCATGTTGAGCGGCGTGCGCGAGACCGACCGGATCGACACCGAGACCGGGAAGATCAGTGTCCGCGGCCACGTGATACACGATTACCGGAACTACGGGGTCGTGACATTGAGACAGGCGGTCGCGCACTCGAGCAACGTGGCGATGGTCAAGTTATCGAGCAAGTTCGATCGCGAAAGGTTCCTTCTTCTGGTGCGGGACTTTGGTTTCGGCGAGTTGACCGGCGTGGAGTTCCCGGGCGAGGTCCGGGGCAGGATCCCGGAGGCAAAGCGGGTGAACGATATTGACTTCGCAACCCTGACATTCGGCCAGGGGCTTACCGTGAACATGCTGCAACTCGCCATGGCTTACCAGGCAATCGCGAATGGTGGAGTGCTGTACAAACCGGCCATAGTGCGCAAGATAATGGACGAACAGCGGACCGTATACAATGCAAGCCCGCTCCGGATCAGGCGCGTGATCGACGAATCCGTTGCCCGTAGCTTGACCGATATACTCTGCGCCGTCGTCGAGGAAGGAAGCGGTGCTGCCGCGGCCTTCAACGGGATGAAGATCGCGGGCAAGACCGGGACGGCGCAGAAAGTCGTTAACGGGGCGTATTCAAAGAGCCGGGTAATCGCGACTTTTGTCGGCTACTTCCCGGCCGCCGATCCCGACTATCTGATCATGCTCATGATCGATGAACCAAAGACCGGCTATTGGGCGAGCACGATCGCGGCCCCTGTATTCAGGGAAGTCGCGCAGAGCGTGTGCCAGATGAACTCTCATCACTATGCGGCTAAGTGAATTGAGATCCGTCCTTCCCTCGCAGGCATACAACATGAGAGACGTCGATATCGGTTCGATCGAGTTTGATTCGCGCAAAGTTGGACCAGGTGCATTGTACATCGCGGTGAAGGGCGGCCGCCACGACGGCCACGATTTCATCGAGGGTGCAGAAAGAGCCGGCGCCGTGGCCGTCGTTACCGAACGCCGCGTGACGACCACATTACCGCAGATCGTGGTCCGCGATGCCCGTGATGCGATGGCCGTCCTGGCGCCGTTATTCTACGGCCGGTTCAATGAATTGATGAAGATCGGAGTTACCGGCACCAATGGCAAGACGACGACCACTTTTCTGATCCACTCGATCCTTGCACGGGCCGGGAAGAAACCCGGTCTGATCGGCACGGTATACTATCTCGGTGCATCCCGGAACAAGGCGGTGCGCACGACCCCCGAGATCCTTGATATCTTCAAATTTTTCGCTGGGATCGCCGGCCAGGCCGCGGAGTCGGTCGTAATGGAGGTTTCCTCCCACGCGCTCAAGATGAAACGCGTCGAGGGTATCGAGTTCGACGCCGCGGTCTTCACGAATTTGTCCCAGGACCATCTCGACTTTCACCAGACAATGGATGACTATAAAAGCTCGAAGCTCCACCTATTCACCCTGCTCAAGCCGGACGGATGTGCCGTCTACAACTTCGACGACGAAACCCGCACTTCGATCGAGGATTTACCGGTACTTCGCAAGGTATCGTTCGGCCGCCAGGCCGGCAGTGATGTCGTGGGCCGGATCATAGCGGGATCGCTCGAGGGGCTGGAAGTCGAGATCTGCTACGGCGGGCGCAAGTATCGAATATCCTCATCGCTGATCGGCGAGTTTAATGTCTACAACATACTTGCCGCATTTGCCACGGCCGCCGGCCTGTCCATAGATATCGACAATATCATTTCGGGCATTGAGGAGTTGAAAGCGGTCCCGGGCCGGATGGAGCGCGTGGTCGACAATATTTTTGTGGACTATGCCCACACCCCGGCCGCGGTCGAGAACGTCCTGCGGGCATTCAGAAAGTACACGCGCGGGAGGTTGATCATCGTCTTCGGCTGTGGCGGCGACCGTGATCGCGGCAAACGGCGACAGATGGGGGAGATTGCCTCAGCCATGGCGGATCTGACAGTTATAACGTCGGACAACCCGCGCCACGAATCGCCCGCGCAGATCATCGCCGACATCCTGCAGGGGGTGTCAGGCAATGGTCACCTGGTGATCGAAGACCGGGCTGCAGCGATCCGGCGGGCGCTCGAGATCAGGCGTGGCGATGACATAGTGGTCGTGGCGGGCAAGGGCCATGAAGAATACCAGTCAATAAACGATGAGATGATCGAATTCAGTGATGCCGAGGTGATCCGACAATGTTTCGAGAATTCACGGTAGAGAGAATAACCAGGGCCATGCACGGCAAGACCGACCTGGCCGTGCCGGAGCTGGTGCGCCGGGTAACGATTGATTCGCGGGAAACAGGGCCCGGCGACCTGTTCTTCGCGCTCCGGGGCAAGCGTACGGACGGGCACAACCACGCGGCTGATGCGTTGCGGCAGGGTGCAGTTGCCGCGGTCGTCGACCGGCCTCTTGCGACCGGGCGTGAGATAGTGGTCTCGGACACCCTCCGCGCGCTCGGCGAGCTGGCGCGCTGCTACCGGAACCACTGCCCGGTTAGAACGATCGGGATCACCGGTACGAACGGCAAGACCACGGTACGGAACCTGGTTGCCGCGATACTGTCCAAAGAACACAGGGTACTACGGGCACAGGGGAACTACAATTCGCTCATCGGCCTGCCGCTGACGATCTTCGGATTGCAGGGTAACGAGGACTACCTGGTGGTCGAAATGGGAACGAACGCGGCCGGCGAGATCAAACGCTTGTGCGATATTGCCCGGCCCGAGACGGGTGTGATCACCAATATCGGACCGGGCCATCTCGAAGGGCTCGGGTCGATCGAAGGTGTCAGAAAGGAAAAGCTGTCTCTGGTTGATTCCCTGCCTCCGAACGGTCTGTGTCTTGTTGGTGACGGGGTGGGTGATCTGGCGCGGGATCGTGTGGCGCGTTTTTCTATGAGCATGCTCGAACGCGTCGAACTCACTGAATACGGGTCACACTTCTCTTACCAGAGCAAGGCATACGTCACACGCTTGCTCGGCGCCGCCAACGTCGGCAATTGCCTGGCGGCGATCTTGTTGACTTCGATGCTGGGCGTTACCTATCCGGTGCAGCGGGCCGCCGTTGCGGAGTTGAAGCCGAACGCCGGCCGGTTAGAACCGCTGGTCTGGGACCGATTGCTGGTCATCAATGACACCTATAATGCCAATCCGGCGTCCATGAAAACCGCGATCGATTTTGTCGGACAGTTGAAACGCCGCAAGATCATCGTGCTGGGCGACATGCTGGAGCTGGGCGCGCAGAGCAGGAAATTGCACGAGGAGACCGGCGCCTACGCCGCCGCCCGCGCGGATCTGTTCGTCACTTTGGGGCAGGAAGCAAGATATTACCACGGCGAGCACTTCGCCGGGGCGAATGAATTGGTCAGGTACTTATCCGGGAAGATCGCGGGCAATGAGGTCGTGTTGTTCAAGGCATCGAGAGCGCTCCGTTTCGAAAACCACATAAGGGCCTTGGCGCGGGTGGTGAAATGACCGGAAACGGACCGAACGCTCGATCGGCACTATCCGGTGAAGGAGAGGTGAGATAATATGCTCTTGTGGCTTCTGTATCCATTGCGTGAATATTTCGGCCCGCTGAGGCTCTTCGGTTATATCACGTTCCGCAGCGCATATGCCGCGGTCTTTGCGATCCTGATCGTGCTCGTTTTCGGTCAGCGCTTCATCGATCTGATGAAGACCCGTTCTGTCACGCAGAGGATAAGGGCCGAGGTGCCGGGCAGCCACCGCACAAAGGAAGGGACGCCCTCGATGGGCGGCTTACTGATACTGCTTTCGATAATCATTTCATCTTTTCTCTTCTGCGATCTAAGCAATCCGAACGTAATGATCCTTTTCAGCGCAACGGTCTATTTCGGGCTCCTCGGCTTCTGGGATGACTACGTCAAGATATACCGAAGAAAACCGCGGGGTCTCTCCATCGGCACGAAACTCATTTTTCAGGGAATATATGGATTGGCCCTCGGGCTTGTCCTGTACTTCCTCGGCCCCGAAGGCTATGCCGACAAGACCAATTTCATCTTCCTCAAGAATTACGTCGTGAGCTTTGGCTTGCTGTATCCGCTGTTCGTGGCGGTCGTGATCACCGGTACTTCCAACGGGGTCAACCTGACCGATGGCCTTGACGGCCTGGCGATCGGCTTGATCGGGATCGCGGCGCTTGCCTATGCGGCGCTTGCCTACGCCGCAGGCCACGCGGTCATCAGCAATTATCTGAATATCATATTCCTGTCCGACGCCGGCGAGATCACTGTCTACTGCGCTTCCATTCTCGGCGCAAGTCTGGGGTTCCTCTGGTTCAACACGTACCCGGCACAGGTATTCATGGGCGATACCGGTGCCCTGAGTCTCGGCGCGATAATCGGGACGGCCGCGATCCTGACCAAGCAGGAGATACTTCTGCTCCTGGTGGGCGGAGTATTCGTGATCGAAGTGCTGACCGTAATGCTACAGGTCATCTATTTTCACCGTACCGGCGGCAAGCGTCTTTTCAGAATGGCACCGCTCCATCACCATTTCGAACTGAAAGGGCTGGTTGAAGCCAAGGTCGTCGTGCGCTTCTGGATCGCGGGTATCATCTTCCTGATGTTCGCCCTCTCGACGTTGAAGATAAGGTAGGACTATGAAGATACTGCTCCTTGGTCTGGGACGGGCAAATCTGATGGTGGCAGAATATCTGGTTAAGAAAGGCGAAGAGGTTTTTGTCTATGAAGAAAACATACCTGGTCTGGCAACACCGGCGCGGCGAATGATCGAGGAAGAGCGGGTGAAACCGTACGTGCAAGGACCATATGGCCTCGCGATAACCTCACCCGGCTTCCCGCCGAACAAACCGATCTGCAAGATCCTGGCAAAACGCGGGACGAGCATCATCGATGAGATCGAATATGTGTATCTCGAACTGGGCCGGCCAGCCCTGATCGCGGTGACCGGGACCAACGGCAAGAGCACGACGGCGGCGATGATCAGCGGTATTCTCGATGTTGCGGGGATCGACCATTTCCTTGGCGGCAATATTGCTCCGGGCAAGCCGTTCTCTCATGCTCTGTTCGAGCCGAGGCCGGCTTACTATGTGCTCGAGGTCTCGTCGTTCCAGCTGATGCGCATCGACAAATTCCGTCCCCATATCGCGGTGCTCACCAACATCGGCGTTGATCATTTAAACTGGCACACCGACCTTGCTGAATACCGGAATGCGAAGTTGCGCATCTTCTCCAACCAACAGGAGACCGATCACGCGATCCTCAACTTCGATGACGAGGGAATAAGGAGCCTTGCCGGGACGATTAGAGCGCGGCCGGTTTTCTTCGGCCATCACGCCGCTAACGGCGTTTCGCTCAACGGGGGTTTCCGCTATGACGGTGCAGAATTGTTCGCGCATCGAGGGATGCCGATATCCGGAGAGCACAACTTGATGAACATGGCGGCGGCAATTGCCGTGGCCAAGGTGCTGCACGTAAGGATCCGGGATATGGAAAAGGGATTGCGGAATTTCCGTGGCTTGCCGCATCGTCTGGAAGATCTTGGATTGATCCACGGGGTCCGGTATATCAATAACTCCATGTGCACGAATGCCAGCGCTGCCCTGGCTTCATTCAAGGCGGTTGATGGAAGCAAGGTCGTGATCCTCGGGGGCCGGTCGAAGGGCGACGAAGGGGAGGAGTATTTCGATATGCTGATCAGCGGAGCGAAGGCATGCGTTCTCCTGGGTGAGAACGCGCGGTCGGTGGTCGAGTATTTTGAGGCACGGGGGTACACCCGCTATGCGATCGCCCGGGACATGGCCGAGGCTGTGGACCTTGCCCGGGAGCAAGCGCAGCCGGGGGATGTCATTTTTTTGAATCCGGGATTTGCATCATTCGATCGCTTCAGGGATTTTGAGGAACGGGGGGAGGCGTTTAGACATGCAGCACGGCAAGACTGATCGGATTCTCTTGCTGCTCGTTCTCTGCCTTGTGGTTCTGGGCGTTATATTCGTTTTTTCATCATCCTACTACCGCGCGCTGCGCCTGGGGGAGAATTCAACATACTACATGATCGCCCACCTCAAGCGCGTGATCGTGGCGATCGGATTCCTCCTGTTGGGATTGTTCGTGCCCTACGGGGTGATTAGAAAGATGCTCTTCCCGTTACTGATCGTGATCGTCGCGATCCTGACCCTGACGGTCCTCATGGGGAGCCTCCAGTTCGGAGCTAAGCGGTCGCTGGCGATCGCATCGGTCGGTGTTCAGATCTCTGAGTTTGTCAGGATTTGGCTGGTCTTCTTCCTGGCCAATTTCTTCGCGGCGCATCCCCAGACCGCAAGCACGCATCGCGGGCTCGTAACGGTCCTGGCGATCTCCTTCATCGTGATCGCACTGGTCGCGATCCAGCCGTCGATTTCGGTATCCTTCGTGTGTTTAGCGACGCTCGTCGTGATGCTGATCTACGGTTGCGCGAAGATCAAGTTCCTGCTGACGGCGAGCACGGCGAGCGCCATCATTCTGGCGGTATTGATAAGGATCTTCCCTTATGCGCAGCACCGTATTGCGAATTTCATATCAGAACCGACGTACCAGGTGAGGCAATCATTGATCGCGATCGGTTCGGGCGGGCTCTTCGGCAAAGGTCCGGGGGCCGGTCTGCAGAAATTCCTGTTTCTGCCCGGGATCCACAACGATTTCATCTTTGCCCACATTGCCGAGGAACTGGGATTCATCGGCTGCATCATCGTCTTCGTGTTCTACTGGCAGATCTACTTGCGCGGTCTGTCGATCGCCGGCAGTGTCGATGATGAATTCGCCAGGCTCGTGGTCCTTGGCCTCAATGGTTCGATCTTCATCATCTTTCTGGTTCATGTCGGCGTCAGCATCGGTCTTTTGCCGCCGACCGGGATACCGCTGCCGTTCATTTCCTTTGGCGGCTGGTCCCTGGCCGCGAACCTCCTTGCGGTTGGCGTCGTGCTGCAGGTGGCGCGTCGGAGGAACCTGTGATCGGGCAACGGGCCGGACAGGACAGAATATGCAGAGCGGTCCAGAAAGTCGTCATTGGCGGCATCGGCACGGGCGGCCACTATTTCCCGGCGGCGGTTACCGCCGTTGAACTGGAAAGAAGAGGGTTTGAGGTATGTTTCCTCGTGCGCCGGGGATATCAGGAAGAAAGCGTCGCCCGGCGCTACGGGCTTGAGGTCTTTTCAATAAGATCGAGGCCTTTCTACGGCCGGTCGCTGATCGAGAAACTGCTCGTTGTTCCGGCGCTGCTTCAGTCGGTGTTGAAACTGAATCACCTGATCCGGAGGAGTATTGGCCTGGGGTTTGGCGGCTTTGGCTCGGTGCCACTCTGCATCTCATGCCTGATGAAGCGCCGACCCTTCTATATTTTTGAGCCGAACCGGGTGCCGGGCCGCGCGACCAGATTCTTCGCTTCCCGGGCGCGCCGGGTTTTCCTCGGCATGCCGGTGGTCAGTCCATTACGCGGCCGCGTGTTGCTCACGGGTATTCCGATACGGCATGAATTCAAAAGTGCAAAGGTTACACCGGCCCACAATGCCGGCCGGCGCAGCGTCGAGATCCTCTTCTATGGCGGGAGTCAGGGTGCGCGTCGTTTGAATGACCTGGCCCTGGAACTGCAGGGTTCGATGCCTGAGGACTGGCAGTTGACCGTCATCGCCGGCACGCGTGATTACGAACGCGTGAACCGGCTCAAGAATGCGCGCACCCGGGTCGTTCAGTTCAGCGAGCGGCCGTGGCAAGATATAGGCCGGGCCGACATCGTTATCTCGCGCGCCGGCGCTCTTGCCGGATACGAGATAATGATTTTGAACAAGAAAGTTATCTTCATACCGTTCCCCTACGCGGTCGATGCGCACCAGCGCCACAATGCGTCATATTTTGCCAAGGTCGGCAGGGCGCTGGTCTGCGCGGAGGATGGTCTTACGGCGCAGCAGATCAGGCAGGCGATCGATGAGTTATTGAAGACGAAGAGCCTCAAGCGGACAGAGCTGGCAAGAAATGCCGAAAAGGTTATTGCCGGGTGTCTGGCAAAGGATATCGGGAATGAAGAAATATAGACCAGGAATGTTCGGCAAGACGAAGCGCATACACTTCGTGGGCATCGGCGGGATCGGCATGAGCGGTCTAGCGGTGATCATGCAGAATCTCTCTTTCAGGGTCACGGGTTCGGATCTGCAGCCATCGCTGGTTACCCAGAGTCTGAAACGGGCGGGGATCCGGGTTTTATACGGCCACCGGAAGGAGAACGTGAAGGGCGCCGATGTCGTCGTGTACTCATCGGCGATCAAGCAGGACAATCCCGAGATGACCAGCGCCGGACAGATGGGAATCCCCGTGATCCATCGTGCCGAGTTGCTGGCCGAACTGACGCGCACAAAATTTGCGATCTGCGTATCGGGTACACACGGAAAGACGACGACCACTTCCATGATCGACGAAGTGCTGCTGAATGCCGGATTTTCCCCGACATCAGTGATCGGTGGCATAGTCATTGGCAAATCGCAGGCGGCCCTCGGCGCCGGTGACCATCTTGTCTGTGAGGTGGATGAATCAGACAAATCTTTCCTGCGGGTCTATCCTTCTTTCGCGGTGATCACGAATATTGAGGCCGAGCACCTGGATTACTACAAAGACCTGGATGAGATAAAGGAACATTTTGTGCACTTCGCCAATCATGTTCCGTTCTGGGGATGTGTCTTTCTCGGCGCAGATTCAATGATGAATGCATCGATCAGGCCGCTCATCAGGCGCCGGGTGATCCTATACGGTTTTGATCCGGATGCCGACCTGCATTCCTATGGGATCGACAAGGTCGATTTCGGCGTGTCCTTCAGGGTGAAGCTTAACAGGCGGCCCGTGGGCCGATTCCGGATCAACCGCCCAGGCCGGCATAACGTTGCCAATGCGCTGGCCGCAATAGGCGTGGGTCTGGAACTGGGCATCAGCCCGGCCGTGATCAAGGACGCTCTGGAATCGTTCAAGGGCGTGCACCGGCGTATGGAATTCATTGGCAGTATCAATGGCGTCAGCATTTTTGATGACTACGGACACCATCCCACCGAGATTGCGGTGACCCTGCACACCCTGCGGGAGTATTTTCCGTCCCGGCGCATCGTTGCGGTCTTTCAGCCGCACCGCTACACGCGCACGTACCACCTGTTCGATCAGTTCGCGACATCATTCCTCAGTGCCGATCAGGTATTGATGACCGAGATATACGCGGCCCATGAATCGCCGATACCCGGAATTACCGGCCGCGCGCTGGCCAAACGGGTCGCCAAGGAACAGGAGGGTGTGTATTTTTTGAGTAATTTCGGGCAGATAATCGACTACCTGCTGCGGAACCTCAAACCCGGCGATGTCGTCATCTTCCAGGGTGCTGGCGATATCAACCAGATCGCCCACCGGCTGCTCAAGAAGTTGAAATGAAAAGCGGTTTGCCGCGGGTGCCCGGTGTCAAGGTCAGAATGAATGAAGAGCTGTCCGTCCACACTTCGTTTCATATCGGCGGAAGGGCGCGGTATTTTCTCGAAGTTTATTCGAAGCGAGCCCTCGTAAGGGTGCTGAAGGTGATCGCGAACGAGAAATTGCCATACTACGTGATCGGCTGCGGCACGAACGTCCTGGTTGCCGATTCGGGGTTGCCCGGCGCGGTCCTCAGGCTGGGCGGCGCGTTCAAGAGAATGAACCGGCACGGTAATGTGTTCCGGTGTGGCGCCGGCGTTGCCATAGAGAATTTTCTCGATGAGGCGGTGAGGGTCGGCAGTCGCGGTGCGGAGTTCCTTGCCGGCATACCGGGAACGCTCGGCGGTGCCGTGAAGGGCAATGCGGGGGCATTTGGACGGTCGATCGCCGATCTCATTGACCGGGTATTTCTAATGGATGAACAAGGTGCCGAAACCGTCCGCACCCGGAACGAGATCGCGTTCACCTACCGCAGTTCGGATATAGGAAACGGTTATATTATTACCGGCGTGAGCATGCGTTTAAGAAAAGGAACGAGCCGGGCGATCCGGCAAAGTATCGAGCGGAATCTCGCGGCCCGGCAAAAGCGGCAGCCGGACGGGTATTCGGCCGGTTCGTTCTTCAAGAACCCGCCCGGCCGCGCGGCCGGTGAGCTGATCGAGATATGCGGGCTCAAGGGGGCGTCGGTCGGTGATGCCGAGGTGAGCAGGAAACACGGCAATTACATCATCAACAAAGGACATGCACGGGCGGTCGATGTTCTGGCGCTCGCAGAAATGATCAGGAAGACCGTGCGCATGCAAACCGGGATCGAATTGGAAGCCGAGGTGCGATTATTAAGATGATTATTGTTATGATGCTAGTCATCGTGGTGGCCGTGTTCACATTCGTGCTGCTGCGCAGAGGCGAGCGCTGTATCATATTGTCGGAGGTGATCCCTGAAGGCGAGGTTGTGTCCGAGGTCGAGGGGATCATTGAATATCAGGGTGTTCGGTACCTGCTGGGCACCAATGATCTGAAAACGAAAAAGCATTTATTGCAGAAATTGGACTTGTTGGATATTTCGGACACATTGACCGTTGACATGCGTTATGCCGGTCAGATCATCGTGAGAAGAAGAAGTGGACGTGACGTTTTAAGGAGGAAATGATGGCAAGGAAAGAGAGGATCGTTGGCGTCGACATGGGAACAACGAAGATTGCGGCAATTATCGCTGAAGTTGAAGATAACAATGTGAAGATAGTCGGCGTGGGCTCGACACCCTCAAATGGTTTGAAGCGGGGTGTCATCGTCAATCTCGAGAAGGCGATCGAGTCGATCGTCAAATCGGTGGATGAGGCATCCCGTATGGCCGGTGTCAAGGTCGATTCCTGCTACGCCGGCATTTCTGGTTCGCACATAGAGAGCATCAATGCTCATGCCATGATCGCCACCGCGCGTTCGGGCGGCGTTGTGACAAAGCGGGATATCGAGCGGGTCATCGAACAGGCAAAGGCGATCGCCCTGCCCCTGGACCGCGAGATAATCCACGCGATACCCATCGAATACGTGGTGGATAACGAGAAGGGGATCAAAGACCCGGTGGGCATGAGCGGTGTGAAACTGGAGGCAGAGGTACACATCGTAACTGCGGCCATTGCCTCGGCACAGAATATCTACACCGCCTTGGAGCGTGCCGGACTCCGGGTCAAAGACCTTGTGCTCCAGCCCCTTGCGTCTTCATATTCGGTGCTGCAGGGGGATGAGATCGATCTGGGCGTGTGTCTCCTCGATATCGGCGGCGGCACGACCGACCTGGCGATATTCTACGACGGTGCGATCAGATATTCGGAGGTGATACCACTGGGCGGTGAATACATCACCAATGATATTGCGATCGGGATCAGAACACCGTATAAACAGGCCGAGGAGATCAAGAAGAAAAATGCCAGTATCTCTCTGTCGGCGGATGAAGCGAAAGAAGAGATCAAGGTGCCGGGGATCGGCGGCCGCGAAGACCGTAATATCACGCGGGAATTGCTGGCCTCGATCGTCACGCCCCGTGTCGAAGAGATACTCATGATCACGAACAAGGCGATCAAGCGGAGCGGTTTCTATGACGTCCTTGCCGCGGGCGTCGTGATAACCGGCGGCACCGCACGGCTGCGTGGTCTGGACGCGTTGGCCGAGGACGTCTTCCATCTTCCGGTGAAGATCGGTATCCCGAAGAAGATCGGCGGTCTGACCGATATCGTGCAGGATCCTATCTATGCGACGGGCGTGGGTCTGATACTCTACGGTTTCGAGAAGAAGAATCAAATGCTGATCAAGAAGACAAGGGGTGTCGGCGTTTTCGATGCCCTCAAGAAGAGATTCGAAGACTGGTTTACTAGGTACTTCTAAAAAGGAGGCAGTGTATGTTCGAGCTGGTTGAAGATCCAAAATATATGGCAAAGATAAAGATGGTCGGGATTGGCGGCGCAGGGTGTAACACGATAAATTACGCCATGAGTCAGGGAATACACGGTGTCGAGTGCATTGCGGTGAACACCGACGCTCAAGTCCTCAAGTTGAACAAGGCGAATGAAAAGATCCAGGTCGGCACGAATCTCACCCAGGGCTTGGGCGCGGGCGGCGATCCCGAGATCGGCCGCAAGGCAGCCGAGGAGTCACGCGAAAAAATAAGGGATGTATTCCGGGATGCGGACATGGTGTTCATAACCTGCGGCGAGGGCGGCGGCACCGGCACCGGCGCTTCGCCGGTCATTGCCGAGGAGGCCAGGAATGCGGGTGCCCTGATCGTCGCGGTCGTGACCAGACCGTTCGAATACGAGGGAGTGTGGCGGATGACGAATGCCGAGAGCGGCATCGAAGAACTCAAGGACAACGTCGACACCTTGATCGTGATCCCGAACCAGAAACTGATCGCCGTCGCGCCCAAGGACCAGTCGATCATCGAGGCGTTCCGGCTCGGCAACATGGTCTTGTTCAACGCGATCAAGGGTATCGCCGAGATGGTGACCAAGCCCGGGCTTATCAATCTCGATTTCGCTGATGTCCGCACCGTGATGGTGGAGAAGGGGACCGCGGTCATGGGCCTGGGCATCGGCGAGGGCGAGAACCGTGCGCTCCAGGCAGCGCAGTCGGCGATATCGTCTCCGCTCCTCGATGACATATCGATCAAGGGAGCACGGGGTCTGTTGATAAACATCACGGGCGGCCAGGACCTCACGCTCGCCGAGACGAACGAGGCGGCATCGCTGATCACGGGCGAGACCGACAGCCAGCCCAAGGTGATAACCGGTGTGGTCATTGACGAACATATCGGTAATAAGGTGAGCGTGATGGTCGTCGCGACCGGCATCAAAGAAAAGATGCATGACGAGCCGATCGATTTCAGTTCCCGCCGGGAGAATCTCGAACTCCCGACTTTCAAGAGGCGGGAAATAAAGAGTGACGGCAAGGAAAAGATTTACAACGAAAATGATCTGGAGGTGCCGACTTTCCTGAGGCGTCAAATCGATTGATCTGACGCGGGCGACCTCTCTGGTCAGATCATTAGAGGAGTAGGAGTGGTATGGACCATGACTTGCTGATTGTCGGCGGCGGCCCGGCCGGGCTCACGGCCGGTATATACGGGGCCCGGGCCGGCATGCGTACCGTGATCGTCGAAAAGGCAATGCCCGGCGGTCACGTGGCGACAACGCATTACATCGAGAACTATCCCGGGTTTCCCGACGGCGTGACCGGGTTCGAACTTGCCGAGAAGATGAAACAGCAGGCATTGCGCTTCGGCGTGGAGATCTTCGGTACCGAGGCAAGATCGGTCGTGAGAAAGAATAGATCGATTATCGTGACCACGGACAGCAGGGAATTTTCTGCGCCCGTATTGGTCATTGCGACCGGAACGAACTGGAAGAAGCTGAACGTACCGGGCGAAGACGAGTTGAAGGGGCGCGGCGTATCATATTGCGCGACATGTGACGGACCGCTCTTCAAACAGCGTGATGTTGCCGTGATCGGCTGCGGGAACTCGGGTATTCAGGAGGGAAAGTTCCTGCTGCAATTCGTCAACCACGTGACGTTCGTGGAATACCTGCCCAGGGTTACCGCGGACAAGATCCTCTACGACCGCGTGAAGGATGAAGAAAGAGTCAGCTTCATGATGAACCATGAAGTGATGAGCATAAACGGCGCGCAGCGTGTTGAGTCGGTCACGGTACGGGACCGAACCTCGCGCAAGGAGACAGATGTGCCGGTCAGCGGTATCTTCGTGTACGTGGGCCTGGATCCGGATACACAGATGCTGCGGGATCTCGTTGACCTCGATGACAAAGGTTGTGTGAAGGTGGACGAACAGATGCGGACCTCAGTGCCGGGAATATTCGCCGCCGGTGATATCTGCTCAAAAGAGATCCGGCAGGTCGTAACGGCGTGCGCCGAAGGGGCAACCGCAGCGATTAACGCATATAGGTATATTGAATCGTTCAGGTGATTATAAGAAAACTAATGTGATGGATAGTATTAATTAGCGGTTCTTTCCATATTTCTTGAACTGCCGGGGTTAAGGCAGGATGGGTTGAGGGTTAGGGTAGGGACACTGGAAGATCCGGTCCCGGCCCTAACCCTCTTACGTTTGTCAAGCACGAAGCACGAA
>JACUUY010000045.1 GCA_014859085.1 Caldifarciminota bacterium | reverse complement strand
TACCCGGAGATCTCAGAACGGTATAAGCGATATAGTTCGATATCCGGGTCCGACGGAGCAATCCAGGAAAGAGATGTGGCCTGGCTCATCGAATCGTATACAGCCGCCAGGTTAGTCGGCACCGATGGGGGTGTTGTATCAGGGATCACGACCATCTGCTCGTTGGAGTACTCGCTCTCGTTGCGGCACGTATCCACGGCCGTGACAACATAATAGTAGGTCGTGTCGAAGCTAATCGCTAAATCAATATAGGTGGTAATGGGTTCAAGAACGGAATCGAGCGGTGCCGTGTAGTGCCCGGAGGTTCCAGAACGGTATATTCGATGCAGCGCAAGGTCTGGCTCTGGAGGCGCATTCCAATTAAGCTCAACTGCTCTGTAAATCGAATCGTACAGCGCAACCAGATTGTCCGGCGCCGCTGGTGGCGTAATATCCGGGACAAGCACTGAATCCTCATTGGAATACTCGCTCTCGTTGCGGCTTGTGTCCACGGCCGTCACAACGTAATAGTACCGCATCCCCTGGGTGATCGTCGAATCAGCGTAAGCCGTAACCGAAGCCGATACTGAATCCATGGGCGTCGCGTAAACACCCGTCGTGTCTGAACGGTAAATACGATACACCGCCACATCCGGCTCGGGCACACTAT
This sequence comes from Caldifarciminota bacterium, assembly GCA_014859085.1. Lineage (GTDB taxonomy): Bacteria > Hydrothermota > Tepidihabitantia > SM23-42 > SM23-42 > SM23-42. The sequence goes on along the minus strand of JACUUY010000045.1, from coordinate 16,325 downwards.
CCCAGGTCAGGTCAACCGCCTGATAGGGCGAATCGCAGAGCGCCACGAGATTGGCCGGTGGTGAAGGCGGCAATGTGTCAGGTATTGTCACGCTATCTTCATTAGAAAAAACACTTTCATTGTTGTTGGTATCGACCGCAGAAACCACGTAATAATAGGTCATGCCGGAAGAGATCGTGAAATCGAAAAACATGGTGTCAGGAGCGTAGACCGAATCGTATGGTAATGTATAGCTGCCCGATGTGTCAGAGCGATAGATCCGGTAAAGCCAGAGGTCAGGTTCTGTCCCTGAGTCCCAAATCAGTGATACCCGGTGATTTAGCGAATCATACGCCGCCACCAGATTCGCGGGTGGAGGAGGCGGTGTTATGTCCGGCACGAATATTGTATCTTCGTTGGAGTAGTCGCTCTCGTTGTTACACGTATCCACGGCCGTGACTACGTAATAGTACGTCATGCCCTGCACGATCGTCGAATCAGCATACGCAAGGACTGAATCGGCCACCGCACCCAGGGGCGTCGAATAACCGCCTGAACTATCGGCTCGGTAGATCCGGTACAAGCCCACATCCGGCTCTGGCATACTATCCCAGGTCAGATCAACCGCCTGATATGGTGAATCACACGCGGCTGCCAGATTCGTAGGTGGTGATGGCGGCGTTATATCAGGAACCAGAATCGTATCCTCATTGGAATAACCACTTTCATTGCTTAGTGTATCGACCGCCGTCACAACATAATAGTAAGTATAGCCCTGGACAACAGTTGTGTCTGCAAAGACGGTATCTTCAACTGCGGCGAGTGGAGCCGTATAGCCGCCTGAGCTGTCGGCGCGGTAGACCCGGTAGCTTACCTCAGGTTCAAACACAGGACTCCATACCAACGAAACCTGTTGATACGGGGAATCGCAGGCTGCGGCGAGGTTCTCCGGCGGTGGAGGCGGGATCGTATCCGGCGTCAGATCGGCCAGAGTCTGGTTGGAGAAGCCGCTTTCGTTGTTCAGGTCGTCAAACGCGGTCACGACATAGTAGTTCGTGCTGACCACTGGAATAGTATCAAGAAATATTGTATCGTTTGCCAGAACCGTGCCGTAAGGGATCGTGCCATACGTATACGCGGTCTCAGAGCGGTATACGTTATAGCCCGCAAGATCAGGTTCGGAATTCGGACTCCAGATGACTCTGACTTGCGTATCCTCCCGAGTCTGCGTATCTGCTTCGTCCACGCTTTTCGCCTTCCCGGGGTTCTTTGACGCGGCTTCTGCCATTCTCCTAGCATCCTGCTTTTCTTTGTCATCAGTCTCGAGGATTTCGTTACGGACGTTCCTGGCAAGTGCCGGCGGCGTGAACAAAGTATCACCGATGTATAGATATATCTCGTAATCATTTCCATCCCAGGCATCATAGACAACTAAGCCATCATTCACTCCGATCCTGTAACTTGATGAACCTCGGTCAACCAATGTTACTGTCTGTTCACCATCATAGTAAGTCGGATTATAATTGTAAGATGGCGTCAATTGCAGCCACACCGCTTGGTCGTTTTCAACAAGCCAATTCGAAAAGGCGAATTCGTCTAGAGCATATCCATAAGCCAAGATGTTGTCCTGCCGACCATCATAATAATGGAGCCGTTGTTGACCAGTATTCCAATCCCAATCATGCCACACTACATCCCCATTCTCTATCGTAGGCCAATAGATCCTGTAAGAAGAAGACAAGCTTCCACTCAATTGCCTGCTACTCGCACCATCACTCATCCACACGGATCTGGGCAAGGTGCTTCCTCCGAAGATCCAGCTCACCCAGGCCGACTGGCCGTGCGATAACGAAGGCATCCCATTTATTGTCGTATCCATAAAACCGGTGAGATTGCTCACCCCAGAGTAGCTCCGCAGATAAATATCCTTGACATACGTCCTTCTGCTTCCGCCATTAGTATCCATCGGTATTCTTACGCGTTTGGTTTCTCCCCCGGATCTAAGACCCCGCTCATACCTTAAGACAACACCTTCATCAGAACCGATAATCTCACCTCCATCAGACCCGGAAGCATCTTCTGCGTGCTCCCATACTATTTGATCCCCGTCAATATTGACATCGCGACTGAGATCATCTCGAACAGTGTATTCATCAAGCAGCAACAAGCCACTTCCTATCTCGTAATACTGAACCCAGATTGTATCTGGTACGGAGTAATTACTATAAACCGACGAATACATCACGATGCCACATGAATCGAAATCAAATTGATTCCGGCATAAGTCCTCTGAAACAATAAGCTGCGTTGAATTCCCATCGTAGTAGTATATCCGGTCACGGCATAAGGGTTCAGAACCAAACTCTTGACGCCAGGCAACTTGGTCTTTCCAGACAATGGGCCAGTTATGAAAACCCGTCGTCGTGTTGAGCGTCACGGTGTTATGAGACGTCAGGTCATGCAGTTTTGTATTGCTAGTCAAGGGATCTGGCGAAAGGATTTCCACCCATGCTATCTTGTCACCGTAAATATCAGGTCTAATATCATCTATATCGTTATCGGTCAGTTTGATTACACCGACCGTAAACTTCCAACTGTACGCGACCCCCTTTTCTCCGCCGCCTCCCTGTTCAACACTCTTGCCGGCCAGATCCTTAATGCTATCCGACAACCGCACTTCAACCTCATCATGGAAAAAGAATGAATCCACCTCCAAAACGAGCTTGAACAGGCTGTCAATGAATGTGATATTGACGATCGAATAATAGTATGATGTATCTACCAGACTCCTGATGGTGATGTTTGCGGGAATGAGCGTCGCTGTATCCATCGCTTCACTGAATGTACACCAAACCTCTTTCTCGTATTTCTCAATATGATGATAGTGGTCCGTAGGATAAGCGATTTTTACCCGGGGATTGAAGTTGTCGACATGGACCATTACTGTTTCTGAATCACAAGGATTTGTGCTTGGCCGACATATATCCCAAGACTTAATCATCACATAAAAATATCCATCCTTGAATTTCGCCACCTCAATAGATTCTGCGGGCGATTCGTACCACTGTCGATTAGTATGTTGCTTTGTATTCCAATATTGATTTGCCGTATCAGAAAAAGGTGCATTAGTAGCCCAATAGTAGAAGATACCGCTATTCCACACAGTGCTATCATGATATACCAGATCATGTCGAGCGTAAACGTCATTCAAAGGCAAGGAATCAAATTGATACACATTGCTTGCTCCGGCGATGATATTCTTCAGAGTATCAAGAATCTCATATTGAATCCTGTAAATACCCATGCCTCTTCCTGCACCGGCCCCAGTAGTATCAACCCTTGGATCATAAACCCGCACAACAATGTCTACGGTATCACTCAAAGTATCGTTACTCAGATGAACACCACTTCCCTGCCGTTTAAGACTTATGGACTCAATAATGGGAGAAGCAGTATCAATAAACGGACTAAGTGCCGAAGCACGCAGCGGGTTGACATACACATCACTGCTGTTCATTTCAATAAAGTGGCAATGATTCAATCCTGGGCCGGTTTTAATACGTCCAATTGTATCCACAAAAGCGGTGCAATATGTGAAATCCTCCACTCGATTATAAAGATGCAAGTACCAGTAATTTCCATTAATGTCATACACTCCATTATTATTTGTATCGGCAGGATCCCACCGCCGCATTGTATCGCTGACAATAGAATATACGAGCCAGCACGTATCCGTTGAGAGGACACTTCTTGGCAAGATATCCACGCCGTTGTGAAAGCGATTGCCCCTGCTTTCTCCAAAACTAGAAGTTATCTGATGCCGAGCCGTAAAGGGCTTCATCGGGTAATCGTAGGCCCAAAGAGACGCAGCAATCATAACTAGAATACATAGAAATTTTCTCATCGCCGCTCCTCCATGATTTTGAAGCAATAGAGTCGATCGTCGTTACAGATTAGAAAATACATTTCTTCACCAGCAAACCTTACAGATGGCGTGCATTGTTTCTTAACCTCGATCTCCTTCCTCCAAATGATCGAACCAGCTTTGTTGAAGAGAAACACTGTACATATTTCTCCAGTAGAACCTTCTCTGTCATTTCCGCCATCCACGACACCAACAAAATTGCCCTTTTCCGAAACAGCCAGAGAGAAAAAACGTCTACTGCTATCTGCCCAGATGGTCCAGAGATTATCTCCGGATACAGTGTTGAAAAACATAATGCGATCTGATGGCCCACTCACAGCAAGGTGCGAACCGTCTGCAGAGAAAGCCTGTAAGTATCCAACGCCAACGTGCTTCTGCCAAAGCAATGTTCCGTTGAAGGCAAACACGAAGATAGTATCTACAAGTCCCCCGCGTGCCGCAATGAATTGCCCACTATCTGAAAAAGAGACTGTGCTTGCAGTCTTCCAGAGTAACTTTTTTCTCCAGAGTTCGTTGCCACTCCCATCGTACAAAACGAGTTGTGCGATCTGCTCGTCTTGCGAAACGTCATAAATGTTGAAGATCATGTAACTATTTGCCGACACATCAAAAGATCCTGTTGCGATCTCTGCATCACTAGGCATGAATCGTGTCAATATCTGATGCTGTTTCCACAGCACAAAATGGCTCCATCCGTATGGATTCTCAGTGCATACTAGTGCCCCGTTATCTAAAATTCTCAATGGTAATCCTGGCACTGCAGAGGCTGACCAGAGTAACATTCCATCGTCACTATAGAGTGAAAAAGACACTTCTTGTACATCGCCGGGCAATCCCTTCGTTATTTCATATGCTCCGTAATATGCTCCGGTTTTTGACTGTAAAATACCACCACCGTGGGTCGGCTTGAGCTCCAGTGATCTCATGATCTCTCCTGTCCTGCTAATGAAGTGAGCCGTAATGGTGCTCTCGTCCAATAGAGAGACGTTCCTCAACAGCGCGATACCTTTTTCATCGACTTCAACGAAGTAATTCGAAATACGTTCGCCCAATTGCCTATCCCATGACAACTCCAGCCTTACTCCATCTACTTCAATGGGCCACGCTTGTGTCCTAGCGCTCTCCTGCGCGTATATTGAAGTGTCGGACAAGATCGACAGTAAAACAGCTGCTGTGAGCACTCTTTCCATGGTTCCTCCTTTACTCAACGATATGCGATTCACCATCAAAGTCAACGAGGTCCGATCATGTCAAACTGCCATAACACCTCCGCTGATCGTTGCCTTGCGCTCGGTTGCGCGAGTGGAATTGAATCGAGTTTCAGGATCTTCCTTGTGGGTGTACAAATACGTACATTGCTACGCATAGACACGCCTCCTTCTTTACGATATCGCTCTTTGCCTGACATTCAGTTCAGTTACTTGTCCATGATTCTGCATTGAATAATTAAGCAATAATCATGCCAACACAAAGATGTCGGGATTCTGAGCCTTTTCGAAAAAGCCAATGCAATCATGAAACGAAAACTGTGCCATTTTGGCACAGTTTGACTGCATCCTGTCGGGCGTTGCCATTATTACATCCGGGAGCACTCTATGTGCGATTATGGCACACTGTCCATCAGTGCCCACTTGCGCGCATGTCACAAACCACTGCACATAGCCGGACATGCTTTTCACCAATTGACCCCACAAACCTGTTGCCCTAACGCCGTCGAGTAATCTTACCTGCACCGTATCTTTGAATCTGAAACTGTCTACCTCAAGGGTAAGTTTATGAATACTGTCGTCATAAACAAGATTCGTTATTGTGTAATTAAGACTATCCGCTCTAAGACTCTGGATCTTTATGTTTGTTGCGGTGAGCGTAGTAGTATCTATCGCCTCACTGAACCTGCACCAGATTCTTTTTTCTTTGGTCGGCACAAAGGCAAACCAATCACTGGGTCTGGTCTCTTTAATCTTGGGATTGAAGTTGTCGACATGAACTTTTACTGATTCTGCAGCAAAGTTGTCCCTGATATCATAAGCCATCACCTTGACCCAGTAATAACCATCAGGAAATCTATCATTTTCGATAGAGTCAGCATCAACCGAATCAGGAAACGGAATACCAGCAGAGTCGGCTTTCTGCTTGGTATTCCAATAGCGGTCTTCTACTTGATTATTCCCAATCCTATTTGTTGCCCAGTAGTGAAATGTTGCTGAATTGGCATGCTCAGTTACGGTGGTATCATATACATAAACAACAGGTGTTCCATTAGAAGGAGGACTAACCTGGTCAAATATGATTGTTGTACCAGAATTGTAATAAATGCTATCAAGAGTATCAGCAATCGCATATGAACAAGTATATATTCCTGAACCCTGCCCTGTATTTGCAAAATCTCGCATATGGACACGAATGTCAACTTTTCCGTAAAGAGTATCAGTATGAAGTGGATTTCGATTACTAGTGAGCTCTTCGCCTTGTGGAAAAAATTGAGGTGTTGCTATTATAGCTGGGTTATTATTGTCTGTGTAATTATCGAGTCCACCATTTCTCAACGAATTCTGATAAGGACCACCTGCAGCCCCCTCCATGAAGTGAACATGATCCTGATTGTCTGTAATACCAACTGAATCAAGAGGTGCAGTACTATCTATAATACCCTCGATGTACTGTCCCTCAGGATAACGATCCATTAGATGAACATAGGCATAATCTCCTACTCTAACGCCATCTGTAACATATCTAACAGTATCTGAGACGATAGAATATACCTTTGTGCTTTCTGATGCTTGAATATCAACACCATTATGGAATCTTGGATAAAGTGGATTGCCTGTTATTCCTTGTCGATAGTCTCCCAATGTAGCGTTAATCTGGTGTGGTCCTTGAAAATCACGAATCGGCCAGGGATAAGACCACATTGAAGATACTGTTATACACAATACAATCAAAATCGAAAAAACCTTCATTTTTTACCTCCTGCTAAAACATGTCCTTTAAGTTTATGTTTCTCAATAATGAAAAGAATATTATCTTTACTCACTAAGCCGGATACATTTTGATAATCGGTCGCCTCCAATAATAAATCGCCGTTATTCGCGTCGATAAAAATAACACCTGATGCAGGACCCCCATAACCCACAAGTGTTCGGGCAGCAATTACCTCATCGTCTTTTAAAAGTATTAATCTATCATAATAATACTTTTTATCAGGGTGATTGTTTGCAATCGCAGTCCTAGACCAATCTGCTTTGTGCTGCCACAAGATTTTCCCTGCAAGTGCATCAAAGCAAAAAACATAGCCGCTTGACGAAATCATAAACACTTTTTTGTTATTATGAGAGAACTTTGAGCGATAGTTGCCGCCTGTTGGTTTCTTTATATCCCATAATAACTCCCCGTCCCAGTCAACCATTATGATAGATCCCCAAGTTTTCCCTACTATACCTACATTTTCAATTAAACTGTGGCTCAGTGGCATAGAACCAGTTACTTCAAATGGAAATTCTTTTTTCCACAGTATTCTACCTGTCTTATCCCATAAGATATAAATTGCCTCCTTCGGTCCAAACATGCTGAGAGTAGTTACTATATACCCACCATCTCGGCTCATTCTGTAGCAAATTGCTTCTGCACTGAGATATTTTTCAGAAATATCTGGTTTCAGTAGGCCTATTTCTCTTCCTAAACTATCATAAACAGCCCATTCGCCCAAAACATATCCGTTATCTGAGACCTGCCAAACTCGCCCCGATGGTATTTTGCCAATTTCATCCCCATCCCAGTTGTATATTATTCCACCACCAGGATGATAAATATACTTACCTTCTTTATCATAGCCATCACCAAATAAATTAGCTACAACAAGATACCTTCCGTTTTCCGATCTCAATAACCGATGACCAGCAGAAACTGTTTTTGTTAATTGTCCATTCTCATCATAAAACTTAATCTCCTTGGCCCTCATTTCACCTTCAGGTTCACCTGGATAATCAATACTCTCAGTTCTTGAAGTAATTACTACCTTGGGATAGAAGATCTTTACTGTCTTCTCTGATTTCTCTTCGGCTGAGAATGCCTCTTCTCGCCATCCCATTTGTTTTGCTTCATTTAACGACACCCCTGCTTCTCCAAATATCACATCAACAATCGGTTCGTCAAAGGTTCTCTCATAGACGACTTTTAGATTTACCTTCGGCTCTCCTTGAGCCGTATCTTCCTCCTGAGCATAAAGCCCAGTGCTTATTGCCATCATGGCAATGATTGCGGATACAAATAATCTTCTCATCTTAAACCTCCCCTTACTTTAGTTATTGAATCATTGGTCATTAGGTCATTTCCTTCCTAAATAAATGCCTAAACCCCGTTAGATATTTATTATCTAAACGGGGTAAATGCCTAGAAATTATAGGTAAATATTCGCAAGAATCAATATCTTTTAAAGTATGGAATTTTGATATCTTTCCTGATACCCTGATATGCTTATCTTCTAACCCTTCCTTACCTTCAGCAAAGCATGTCTCCAGCCGTAGGCGTGTCTCCAGAGAATCTCGCCTACAGCGAAGCGTGAGTCCTGATATTCTGATTTCCTGCCTCCTGTCCATCGCCTCACTGAACCTGCACCAGATTCTTTTTTCTTTGGTCGGCACAAAGGCAAACCAATCATTGGGTCTGCTCTCCTTTACCCGGGGATTGAAGTTGTCGACCAACACCGTATCCAGTGCGACTGCTGAATCATTTGAATGTGACCAGACCTTGGGGGGCTATGGGGTCAAATCTTTACATTATACATTGACAAAGCCCGGCGGATGATCATAATACACATATGGCAAGGGCTCTGAGGATCCAGTTTTCAGGAGCGTTTTACCATGTTACCTGCCGCGGTATTGAGAGGCGGCAGATCTTCATGGATGATACGGACCGCAATGAGTTTATCGAACTGTTCTCGGGGTCGATAGAAACCTATCAAGTTGTTGTTTTCGCCTACACGCTGATGGCCAATCATTTCCATTTGCTCATCCAAACCAAGAAAGCCAACTGTTCTGAATTCATGCGTCATTTCAATATCTGTTACACCGGCTGGTTCAATTATCGTCACCATCGCTCGGGCAATCTGTATCAAGGAAGGTATCATGCGTTCTTAGTGGATGCCGACAACTACCTGCTTGAAGTATCCCGTTATCTTCACCTGAATATCGTGCGCCAGCAGAACGCCCGATCCTTGGTCCAGAGGGCACGTTGGGAAAAGGCCAGGGATTATCCGTGGAGCAGTCTTGCCGGCTATGCAAACGAGCGCCATGCGGTTCCTTTCGTCAACTATGACTTGATCCTATGCATGGTCGGCGGTCGCCGCGCCTATCGTGCTTTCGTGATCGATGGAATAAAGAAGAACATTGAAGATCCATTCAAGCGTGTGCGGAGCCGCGTTATTCTCGGCAGCGATGAGTTCATTACCCAGGCCAAGCAGTATCTGAGGCGCGTGTCGCGACGCGAACAGCCAGCCTACCAGGACTTGATGACGCCGGTATTGGAGCCGGAGCAGTTACTCGGGATACTCAGCCGCGAGTGCGGGATCAACATCGACTCACTGCGGCAACGTCGCACGGCCGGTGAACTAAGGGGGATCGCGGCCGATCTACTGTACAAGTACTGTGATATAACGCAGACTCAAATAGGTAGATTGTTAGGGAATATCGACTACGTCTCTGTCCATCAACTGCGCCGACGGCTAAAGAAAAAGATGGCCGAAGATGTAGGATTGAGGGAGCATTACCGCAGGATCGAGGCAAAGATCAAAGCGGCATGTATAATGTAAAGATTTGACCCCATCGCGTACGACCCCAGCGCGTACAGGTTGACAAATGCGGGATTCGGCGTAGAATCAACTGGAGAGCACATCCATTGGAGAGCGCATGAAAAAGACCAAAACAATGAAAGATTTCGCATATAATCCAGTTTCGGCGCCGCGCGGCACAAAACTGTCCTGCAAGAGCTGGCAGCAGGAAGGCGCTTTGAGAATGCTCCAGAACAACCTCGATCCGGATGTCGCCGAGAAACCGGAAGAACTAGTCGTCTACGGCGGCAGCGGCAAGGCGGCGCGCAACTGGGAATGCTACCATGCGATCGTCGCCGCGCTGAAAAAGCTCGAGAACGACGAGACCCTGCTCGTCCAGTCGGGCAAGCCGATCGGTGTTTTCCGCACCTTCGAGCACGCGCCACGCGTGCTGATCGCCAATTCCCTGCTCGTGCCGAACTGGGCGAACTGGGACTATTTCCGCAAACTCGAAGCACTCGGCCTGATAATGTACGGCCAGATGACCGCCGGCTCGTGGATCTACATCGGCACCCAGGGCATAATCCAGGGCACGTACGAGACTTTTGCCGCATGCGCGCACCGGCATTTCGGCGGCACGCTCAAAGGCAAGTGGGTCCTGACCGCGGGCATGGGCGGCATGAGCGGCGCCCAGCCCCTGGCCGTGACCATGAACGAGGGCGTCATTCTCGATATCGAGGTCGACCCGCAGCGGATCCAGAAGCGGGTCGACCAGGGCTTCTGCGACGTGATGGTCCATGACCTGGACAAGGCACTCGAGCTGGTCTTCGAAGCGGTCAAAAAGAAAGAACCGCTCTCGGTCGGCCTCGTCGGCAACGCGTCCGAGGTCGAACCCGAACTGCTCACGCGGAACATCATCCCGGATGTCCTGACCGACCAGACCTCGGCCCACGACGAACTGAACGGCTATGTGCCGGGCGGAATGACCCTCGATGAGGCCAATGGCCTGCGCAGCCGGAATTCCGAAGAATACAAGAAGCGCGCGCTCGAGTCGATCGCCCGGCAGATGGAAGCGATGCTCGCCATGCAGAAAAAAGGCGCGATCGCGTTCGACTACGGCAACAACATACGCGGCCAGGCCAAGACCGCCGGGGTCGAGGACCCGTTCCAGATACCCGGTTTTGTGCCCGAATACATCAGGCCACTCTTCTGCATCGGCCGCGGGCCGTTCCGCTGGGCCGCGCTTTCCGGCGAAGCGAGAGATATTCACCGGCTCGACGAAAGAGTATTAGACATGTTCGGCGATGATCCGTCAGTGCGCCGCTGGATAGAACTGGCGCAGAAAAAGATCCCGTTCCAGGGGTTGCCCGCGCGCATCATGTGGCTCGGCTACGGCGAGCGGGACCGTTTCGGATTGGAAATAAACCTTCTGGTCAGAAAAGGCGAGATCAAAGCGCCCATCGTCATCGGCCGCGACCACCTCGACACTGGTTCGGTCGCTTCACCGTATCGCGAGACCGAAAGCATGCTCGACGGCTCGGACGCGATCGCGGACTGGCCGATCCTGAACGGCCTGTTGAACACGGCATCGGGCGCCTCCTGGGTGTCAATCCACCACGGCGGCGGCGTCGGCATCGGCTACTCGATCCATGCCGGCCAGGTGCTGGTGTGCGACGGTTCCGAGCAAATGGATCAGAGGATCGAGCGGGTACTGACCAATGATCCAGGCCTTGGCGTGGTCCGCCACTGCGATGCCGGCTACGACCAGGCGACCCGTTTTGCCGGGGAAAAAGGTATCAAGATCCCGCTGCAAGAATGAGTTTCGCGGCCTTGACTTTGCCCGGCACCTTGTTATAATATACTGGAGCAGCCAATTGGATATCATACTAGTCTCGAGCAAGAGGAACAAGACCGCAAACCTGCGCGTCAAAGCCACTTACCTGGTTTTGATCGTCATCGGTGTGCTCGTCATCGTCGCGTCCTTCTTCTACAATCTCACCAGGTATGCAAGAAAGGAAGTCGACCGCAGCCGGCTGTCCCAGCTCGAAAGCGAAAACAGGATCGTGCAGAAGGAGATCAAAAGGATCGAAGGCGAGCTCAGCGGCTTGCAGGTATTGATCGACAGTCTTGAGCAATACGACAAAGAATTACGCAGCTATGCTCCGCTCCGGCCGATCGCCGAAGAACTGAGGGAAATGGGGATCGGCGGCTATGCCCCGGACTTCGCGCGTCAGGATATCTCGCCGAAGGTCAAACAGGAACTGGCCGATGTCTCGGAGTCACTGGACAACCTCGTTGGCCGCGCCCGGCTGCAAAGACAAAGCTATGACGAACTCGTAAACCACCTGCAGGAAAAAGCCCACCTCAGAGACCACACGCCCTCGATCATACCGGTCCAGGGATGGATGATCCGGGGATACGGCTACCACATCGATCCGTTCACCGGGCAGGTGAAGATGCACGAAGGCCTGGATATCGCTGCCCCGATCGGCACGCCGATCGTCTCGCCGGCCGACGGCATGGTGCGTTTCGCCGGCGAGCGCAAGGACTATGGCCAGTGCGTGGAGATCGACCACGGATACGGGTTCATGACCGTCTACGCGCACTGTCAGCGCCTGAGGGTGAATGCCGGGATGCGCGTGAGACGCGGCGATATCATTGCCCACGTCGGCACTACCGGTCGCTCGACCGGCCCTCATCTTCATTATGAAGTGCGCCTTTCCCACGCCGCGGCAAACCCCCTGAACTACATACTGAGCAACGCTCACATCTTCGATTAGTCTTGCAGCAAGACATTGTCCAGCAAATCGCAGCCTTCAAGAAAGAACGGAACGCGATAATCCTCGCCCATAATTATCAGCTGCCCGAGGTGCAGGATATTGCGGACCGTGTGGGCGATTCGCTGGAGCTCGCAAGGATCTCGCGGTCCATCGTTCAGGATACTATCGTGCTCTGCGGCGTCCTCTTCATGGCCGAGATAACGAAGATCCTCAACCCGGACAAGACCATCTTGATGCCGGACCGGCACGCGGGCTGCCCGATGGCGAACATGATCACGCCGCAGCTGCTCTCGGCCGCGAAACAGGAGCATCCTGGCGCGGCGGTCATGTGCTATGTGAATTCCAGCGCTGAAGTAAAAGCCCTGTCCGATATCTGCTGCACTTCGGCCAACGGAGTGAAGGTTGCCAGTGGACTGCACGAGAACGAGATCATCTTCATCCCGGACCAGTACCTCGGCGCGTACATCGCGCAGCGGATGCCGGGCAAGAAATTCCATCTCTGGCCCGGATATTGCCCCACGCACATGGTCTTTTCCAGAGAAGGTCTGGCGCGTCTGAAGCAGGAGTATCCGGATGCCAGGATCGTGGTCCACCCCGAATGCCGGCTCGATGTGCAGGAGATCGCCGACCAGATATGCTCGACATCCCAGATGATCACCTACGCGCAGCAGAGCGAAGCAAACCAGTTCATCATCTGCACCGAGCTGGGCATGCTCCACCGCCTGAAAAAAGAGAACCCGTCGAAGGAGTTCATTCCGGGCAGCCCCAATGCCCTATGCCCCAACATGAAGATCACGACGCTTGAGCGGATCCTCTGGTCGCTGGAGCGCATGGAATCCAGGGTCGAGGTTGGCGAGCCGACGCGGGGCAAGGCCCTGGCGTCGATCGAACGCATGTTGAGCGTGTAAATAGGGTATTGACAAACTGCAAAATAGAGTTATAATTTATAAGTTGAACGAGATAAAACCATATAGTAGGTCATCAATTTAAGTTGCCCATAGGTCATCATTGAAAATAATAGGACCACATTTGACGTATGTTATCAACGCTTAAATTGACCCGCAAATGGAAGGTGAATAATGGAAATAGATGATCTTAAGAAAAAGAAGGTAACCGAGTTACACACGATTGCCAAGGACTTGGGTCTGTCGAGTTTCACGGATCTCAAGAAACCCGATCTGATACACGCAATAATCGAAGCCGAGACCAAGCGCTCTGAACTCGTGCCGGTCGAGGGGGTCTTGCAGATCCATTCAGAAGGCTATGGATTTCTCCGATCGCCCAATTACAACTACCTGCAGAGCCAGGACGATATCTACTTGTCGATCTCGCAGATACGCAAATTCAACCTGAAGGTCGGTGACCATATCCACGGGCTCGCGCGGCCGCCGCGCGAGGGCGAGCGGTATTTCGCGATGATCAAGATCGAGCACATAAACAACATTCCGCTGTCTGAATTCCGCGAGCGCGTGCTCTTTGACAATCTCACCCCGCTGTATCCGAACGAGCGCATCCACCTGGAGATCGAAGGGAAGAACGACCGCTCCATGCGGATCGTCGACCTCTTTACGCCCATCGGCAAGGGGCAGCGCGGGTTGATCGTTTCGCCGCCCCGGGCGGGCAAGACCGTACTGCTGCAGAAGATCGCCAACTCGATCACGAAGAATCATCCGGAGATATATCTCATCGTGCTCTTGATCGACGAAAGACCGGAGGAGGTGACCGATTTCGAACGCTCGGTTGACGCCGAGGTCGTCTCATCGACCTTCGACGAAACGCCCGAGCGCCACACCGAAGTCGGCGAGATAATCCTGGAGCGGGCAAAACGCATGGTTGAGACGAAGAAGGATGTCGTCATACTGCTGGACAGTCTGACCCGTCTGGCGCGCGCCCATAACGCGGTCGTCCCCCACTCGGGCAAGACCCTGTCGGGCGGTCTCGACTCGACCGCGCTTCAGAAACCGAAGAAATTCCTTGGAGCCGCCAGGAACATAGAAGAAGGCGGCAGTCTGACGATAATCTCGACCGCGCTGATCGATACGGGGTCGAGAATGGATGAAGTCATCTTCGAGGAATTCAAGGCTACCGGCAATCTCGAGTTGATCCTGGACCGGAGGCTTTCCGACCGCAGAATATTCCCGTCTATCGATCTCTATAAATCAGGTACGAGAAGAGAGGAACTGCTGCTTTCCGATTTCGAGATCAACCGCCTGTGGATCATGCGCAAATTGTTGTCTGAGATGAATGCGATCGAGCAAATGGAATTCCTCGGCGAGAAGATGGCACGGACCAAGACCAATAAGGAATTCCTTGAGTCAATGAGCAATGAACGGTAAGGAGTGCCAATCATGAAAAAGAAAATACACCCCAATTACGGGCCTTGCGCCGTAACCTGCGCGTGCGGTAACCGCATCGCTACGAAATCAACCGTCGAAAAGATCACGGTCGATCTCTGTTCGAAGTGCCATCCGTTTTTCACGGGAAAACAGAAGATCGTCGACTCGGCGGGCAGGGTAGAGAAATTCAAGCGTCGATACGCCGCCAGGAAGATAACGAAGAAAGCGGTAAAATCGAAGGAGTAGACGGTGAACGACCGTGAAAGCAGGAATCTTGTAACCGCCGATGAGATCGAAGACCTGAGAAGCCGCTTCAACGGTCTGAAGGAGCATCTTTGACCTTCAGAAACTCGAGCAAGAACTAAGAGAACTTCAAAACAAAACCAGCAACGCGGATTTCTGGGCTAACAAGACACAAGCCCAGAAGGTCATGGCCGAGATCAGCGACCGGCAGTTCTGGCTCCAGGCAAATCAAGAAATAACCGCCGATCTCGAGCTGCTCAGCGGTCTCGTGGCATTACCCGAGATCGACGAAAAAATGCTGGCCGAAGTGACTGGCGAGGCACGAAAACTGAGCGACCGGATCCGCGATTTTGAATTGAAACTGCTCCTGGGTCGGGAGGATGATACCAAAAACTGCATCCTCACGATCCATCCAGGGGCCGGCGGTACCGAATCGTGCGACTGGGTGGAGATGCTTTACCGCATGTATATCCGCTGGATGCAGAGGAAGCATTTCACATACCGGGTCCTGGACCTCCTGCCGGGCGACATCGCCGGCATCAAAGACGTGACGATCGAAGTGGTCGGCAAGTACGCCTATGGCTTTCTCAAAGCCGAGGTCGGTATACACCGGTTGGTACGCATATCGCCGTTCGACGCAAATGCACGACGCCACACGTCATTCGCATCGGTCTTCGTCTACCCAGAAGTTGAAGATATCAGCATCGAGATCAATGAAGACGATCTGCGCATCGATACATACCGTGCGGGCGGCCACGGCGGGCAGAATGTGAACAAGGTATCGTCGGCCGTGAGGATTACGCACCTGCCGACCGGCATCACGGTCCAGTGTCAGAACGAGCGGTCACAATTCCAGAACAAAACGAATGCCATGAAGATACTGAAATCGCGCCTCTACGACCATTACCGGAAACAGGGCGAGGAGAAGATGGAAGAACTAAACAAGCAGAAAACCGATATTGCCTGGGGGCACCAGATCCGCTCGTACGTCTTCCATCCTTACAAGCTCGTGAAAGACCACCGGACTGAATGTGAGACTTCACAGGCGGATAAAGTGATGGACGGTGAGATCGACGACTTCATCTACGCCTACCTCAGCACGCAGACAAAGATCTGAGAAACCCATTTGTTTGTTCGTTACTTGAGGATCAGGGACAGGATAACCAACCCGCACGTCATCGAGATAACAACGAGGATGATCAGGAGATAAAGGTCGCGTTTCTTCTGGTTCAATGTCTGGGCAGTAATGAAACGAACCACAGAATCGCCCATCTTGCCCAGTTCCTGCTTCATCTTAC